>JAUJME010000105.1 GCA_030447005.1 Solirubrobacteraceae bacterium
GCCGGCAAGGACGACGTCTTCCTCGAGACGGTCGGCGTCGGGCAGGCCGAGGTCGACGTCATCGACCACGCCGACTCCGTGGTCCTCGTCCTCATCCCCGGCTCGGGCGACTCCATCCAGGCCCTCAAGGCGGGCGTGATGGAGATCCCGGACATCATCGTCGTCAACAAGTCCGACCACCCGCTGACCGACACGATGGTCCGCGAGATCCGCGGGGTGCTCTCGCTCGCGCCGCCGGAGGAGGGCGCGTGGCGGGTCCCGATCCTCAAGACGGAGGCCTCGCGCGGCGAGGGCGTCCGCGAGCTCGCCGACAAGCTCGCCGAGCACCGCGCCCACGTCGAGGCCGCCGGCACGCTCTCCGAGCGCCGCCGCCGCAACCTGATGGGCGAGGTGCTGGGGATCGCCGCCTTCCGCCTGCGCCGCGCGCTCGAGGCCTCCCTGCGCGAGGACCCCGAGGTCCAGGAGCTGCTCGACCAGGTCGTCGCCCGGCGGCTCGATCCCGCGAGCGCCGCGAGCGCCATCCTCGCCCGCGGGGCGGTCGAGGCGGGCGACGCCGCGCGGCCCGACCAGCGGGCCGAAGCGGCTTCGTAGGGCAGAGGGATGGCCGAGCGCGACGCTCCGCCGCCCCCGGAGGAGTCCGCCCGGTGGCAGGCGGCCGTCTCGCTCGCCGTGATGCTGCTCGACGCTGCGACGGGGATCTCCCGGCGCCTCGCGCGGCGCAACGCGCGGCTGACCGGGCGGGCCCTGCTCCGCTACGTCGCCGTCCGGGCGCTGCTCTGGTCGGTACTGCTCGAGGGGGTCCGGCGCTGGGCCGCGGAGGGCGAGCGCTTCCGCGAGGAGTTGCGGGCGGCGCTCATCGCCGAGCTCGGGCGCGAGCCGACCCAGGACGAGCTGCGTGAGGCGGCGATCGAGCGCTCCGCCCCCGGCTGGCCCCGCCGCTGGGCGACCGCCCTCCACACCCCGGCGCAGGCGGCGACGGCGAGGACGCCGGCCGCCAGCACCGGCGGGATCGTGAGGAACCCGATCGCGCTCAGCGCGTCCTCGTCGAGCGTTTCGATCACCGCGACGGTGGCGGCCACGTGGGCGGCGCCCAGCACCGCCAGCGCAGCGATCGCCAGCGGTCGGCTCCAGCGCCGCTCCGCCCAGGCGAGGACCACGTAGGGGAGCAGCGCGAAGCAGAAGATCATCGCGAGGAACACGACGCTCCCCGTCGAGAGCTCCCACCCGCCGGCGAACAGGAGCGGGAGCAGGCCGAGGACGGCTCCGAGGGCCAGGCCGGCGCGCGCGACGGGGGACATGCTCCACGTACGCGGCAGCACCCCGGTCGTTACCGGCGAGCCTAGCCCCGCGGCCGCCGCTCGCGGTCGCGGTCCTCGCTGCGCCCGACGACGTAGAAGACCGCCGAGAGCGCGCAGACGACCGCGATCCCGATCAGCGTCGAGCCGATCGCCGTCGCGGCGGCCGAGTCCGTGGCGACGAACACGACGACCGCGGCGACGACGAGCGCCACGCTGGCGGCGATCAGCCCGCGGAGCACGGTCTCAGATCGCCTTCCCGGGATTGAGCAGCCCCTTGGGGTCGAAGACCGCCTTGATCCCCGCGTGCAGCCGGGTGACGGCGGGGTCCGCGAAGCGCTCGAGGTCGGCGCGCTTGAGGGCGCCGATGCCGTGCTCGCCCGAGATCGTGCCGCCCAGGGCGACCGCGAGGTCGAACAGCTCGTGGGCGGCGCGCTCGGCGCGGGCGAGCTCCGCCGGGTCGTCGCGGTCGACGAGGAACGTCGAGTGCAGGTTGCCGTCGCCCGCGTGCCCCCACGAGCAGGCGGCGAGGCCGTGGCGCTCGCCGATCGCGATCGTCCCGGCCACCGCCTCGGCGAGCCGGTCGGGCGGGACCGCGATGTCCTCGGAGACCTTGCCGCCGCGCTGGGCGACCACGGAGAGCGACACGCCGTCGCGCCAGCGCCACAGGGCCCGCACGCCGGCCAGGTCCTCCGGCGCGTGCACCACCCGGCCCTCCTCGCCCAGGACCTCGACGAGCTCGGCCCGGATCTCGCGGGCGGCCGCCTCGGTCCCGTCGGCCTCGGCGATCAGCATGAAGCCGGCCGGCCCGTCGAGCGGGCCGGGGAACGCGCCCGCCGCGGCCGCCACCGCGCCCGCGTCGAGGAACTCGAGCACGGCGGGTTGCACGCCGCTCGCCAGCAGCGTGGAGATCGCGCGCTGCCCGGCGTCGGCGCCGGGGAAGACGGCGACCACCGGCAGCGCCGCCTCGGGCGCCGGGATCAGCCGCAGCCAGGCGGCGGTGACGATCCCCAGCACGCCCTCCGAGCCGATCAGCAGCCGCTTGAGGTCGAGGCCCGCGACGTCCTTGCGCACCGGCCCGCCGACCCGCACGACCTCGCCGGGCGCGATCACCGCCTCGAGGCCGGTCACCCACGCGCCGGTCACGCCGTAGCGGAAGGCGTGGGGGCCGCCGGCGTTCGTGGCGATGTTGCCGCCGATCGTCGACTGCTCCGCGGCGCCCGGGTCGGGCGGGAACCACAGCCCGTGCTCGCGCGCGCGGCGGGCGACCTCCGAGGTGCGCATCCCCGCCTCGACCGCCATCCGCCACTGCTCGGGCTCGAAGGCGCGCAGGCGATCCAGCCGCCCGAGGTCGAGCACCACGCCGCCCTCGACCGGCACCGCGCCGCCGGCCAGGCCCGAGCCGCCGCCGCGGGGGGTGAGCGGGACGTCGTGCTCGTAGCACCAGCGCACGACCGCGGCGACCTCGTCGGCGTCGGCCGGCCGGACGACGGCGTCGGCGCGCCCCGCGAAGGCGCGCTGCTCGGAAGCGTCGGCGAGCGTCGCCGCACCCGCCGGCCCGGCGTGCTCGGCGCCGACGACCCGGCCCAGCTCCTCGACGATCGCCATGGCTGTGGGAGGCTACCCGCCATGCCGCAGCCGGAGACCGTCTTCACCGTCGACGCGACCCCGCTGAAGTTCGGCCCCGGCGCCTCGGCCGAGACCGCCTGGGAGCTCGACCGCCTCGGCGTCCGCCGCCCGATGGTCCTGATGGACCCGGGGGTCCGGCGGGCCGGGATCGCCGACCACGTCCTCGCCGGACTGGCCGAGCGCGGGATCGGCCACGAGGTCTACGACGACATCCGGGTCGAGCCCGACGAGGAGTCCTTCGCCCGCGCCGCGGCCGCCGCCCGCGGGGGCGGATACGACGGCTTCCTCTCGATCGGCGGCGGCTCGACGATCGACACCGCCAAGGTCGCCAACCTCCTCTCCGTCCACGGCGGCGAGGTCATGGACTACGTCAACGCGCCGGTCGGGGCCGGCCGCAAGCCGCCCGGGCCGCTGCGCCCGCACGTCGCGGTCCCGACCACCTCGGGCTCGGGCTCGGAGGCCACCACGGTCGCCGTGCTCGACATCCGCGCTCAAGGGCTCAAGAGCGGGATCTCGCACCGCTTCCTGCGCACGACGCAGGCGATCGTCGACCCGGAGCTGACTCGCTCGCTGCCGCGGGAGGTGACCTCCTCGGCGGGACTGGACGTGGTCTGCCACGCCGCGGAGTCGTTCACTGCGCGGGAATTCGGGACCCGGGAGCGGCCCACAGACCCAGCGGACCGCCCGCCCTACCAGGGATCGAACCCCGTCGCCGACGTGTGGTCGGGCAAGGCGCTCGAGACGGGCGGCATCCACCTGCGCCGGGCGGTCGCCGACGGCGACGACGTCGAGGCGCGCGGCGCGATGATGCTCGCCGCGTCGCTCGCGGGAATCGGCTTCGGGTCGGCCGGCGTGCACCTCCCGCACGCCTGCGCCTATCCCATCGCCAGCCACCGCCACGACTACGTGCCGCCGGGCTATCCGCACGACCACCCGTTCATCCCGCACGGCCACTCGGTCATCGTCACCGCGCCCGCCGCCTTCCGCTTCACCTACGACGCCGCGCCCGAGCGCCACCGCCGCGCCGCCGAGCTGCTGGCCGGCCGCGCGATCCCGGAGTCCGAGGCGAGCGCCGAGACGCTGCCCGCGGTGCTCACCGCGCTGATGCGCGACGTCGGCGCGCCGAGCGGCCTCGAGGAGCTCGGCTACTCCGAGTCAGACGTCCCCGCGCTCGTCGAGGGCGCCCTCAAGCAGCAGCGCCTGCTGGTGATCGCCCCGCGGGAGGCGGGCCAGGCGGATCTCGAGGCGATCCTCCGCGCATCGATGCGCAATTGGTAGGCGCGCCGACCGGGCACGGGGCGCGGCGCGACCCACTACCGTTCACGGCTCGAGGTCGAACTGGAGGAGATCGATGGCGAGGTCCCGCGGCACGCGGTTCAAGGTGGCGGTCGGCGCAGTGGCGCTCGGCCTGGTGGCTCCCGGGGTCGCGCTCGCACACGTCGAGCGCCCGTCGTACTGGCCTGACCCGGCGCCCGACACCTCGGTCACGCCGCCGGCCGGCGGCGCGGTCCCGACCGCGCGGTCGCTGAGCTCCGCGGCGCCCAGGCCGCGCTCGGCCCGAGACCGCCGCCGCGGCAGGACCCGCCGCACCCCCAAGGCGCCCGGCACGCTCCGGGTCGTCTGCCAGGGCGCGAAGGGCATCCAGTCGCTGGCGCTCGCCAAGGTGTCGATCCGCGAGGCGCGCACGCAGGGCTGGCGGCTCCGCCCGAGCCAGCCGCTGCTCCGCTACACCGCCAGGAAGGCCCGCCTGATGCTGCGCATCAACCGGCGCCTTGCCTCCAAGTGCCGGTTCGACTCGGTCCAGAAGGCGGTCGACGCCTCTCACAACAACGACCGGATCGTGATCATGCCGGGGACCTACACCGAGCCCGAGTCGCGCGCCAAGCCGACCAACGACCCGCGCTGCAACCCGTCGCTGCTGCAGAAGGACGCCAGCGGCAGCCCGGCGCCGAGCTACGAGTACCAGGTCACCTGCCCCCACGACCAGAACCTCGTCTACGTCGCGGGGCGCGCCGTGGTCGGCAAGCCGCTCCCGCAGCCGCGCTCGGACCGCCGCGGCATCCCGAAGCAGGAGCTCGGCCCGTGCGTGCGCTGCAACCTCCAGATCGAGGGCAGCGGCCCGAAGCCCGAGGACGTGATCATCGACGCCGGCGACCGGTACGAGGGCTCAGGGCCGGAGGCCAAGCCGCTCGCGCACGCCAAGGACGTCGTCCTGCGCGTCGACCGCGCCGACGGCTTCGTCGGGCGCAACTTCCTCATGCGCGGCGCCCGCGAGCACGGCTTCTACACCGAGGAGACCGACGGCGTCCTGCTCGACCGCACGAAGTTCTTCTGGAACGCCGACTACGGCCACCTGGCCTTCACGAGCGACCACCAGCTCGTCAAGAACTGCGACGGGATGGGCGCGGGCGACGCCGCGATCTACCCGGGCGCCGCGCCCGAGACGGGCTCCCAGCGGACCGCCTTCTATCCGGACGCCCCGCGGGCCAACACGGTGGTCACCCTCTGCGACATGCGCAACTCGGCGCTCGGCTACTCGGGCTCGATGGGCAACGCCGTCCGCATCACCAACAACCACATCTACGGCAACACGACGGGCATCGCCAGCGACACCTTTTCCTCCGCCGGCCACCCCGGCTTCCCGGCCGACAGCGCCGAGGTCGACCACAACTTCATCTACTCCAACAACTTCAACGTCTACGACAAGAAGTCGCCGGTCAAGCCGCTCGTCACCGTGCCGATCGGCACCGGGATCATCTACGCGGGCATGAACGACGCCCGCGTCCACGACAACTGGTTCTTCGACAACTGGCGCTTCGGCACGATGCTGTTCGCCGTACCCGACGCGCTCACGAGCTACGGCGGGCCCGAGGGCGACGTCTATCCCGGCGTCTCCTGCCCGGGCGCGCCGGACAACGGGATCTCGACCTCCTGCGGG
>JAUJME010000106.1 GCA_030447005.1 Solirubrobacteraceae bacterium
CCGCTGCCGCGCGTCGACGTCTTCACCCTGTGGAACGAGCCCAACCACACCGGCTTCCTGCGCCCGCAGTGGGTGCCCGACACCGACGGCCGCGGCTTCCGCGCGCGCTCCCCGGAGCTCTACCGCGCGATGGTCGAGGCGGCCTACCCGGCGGTCAAGGCCGCTTCCCCGGACGCCAAGGTGCTCGTCGGCGGGACCTCGGGCAACGGCTCCCACGAGGACCGCGGCGTCGCCGGCGTGCCTCCGCTGCGCTTCCTGCGCGAGCTGGCGTGCGTCGACGCGCGGCTGCGGCCGCTGCGGACGCCGGCCTGCAAGGGCTTTCGCACGCTCCCGGGCGACGCGTGGTCGCACCATCCCTACTCCATGCAGCGCACGCCGGACGCGGAGAGCAGCGCGCGGGCGCCCGACAACGTGGCGCTGGCCGACCTCCCGCGCCTCGCCCGCACGCTCGACCGCCTGGTGGCCGCGGGGCGGATCGCGCCCGGCCTGCGCGACATCTGGATCACGGAGTACGGCTACGAGACCAACCCGCCCTCCACGCTCTCGCGCTTCTCCGTCGGCGACCAGGCGCGCTTCGTGCAGTGGGGCGAGTACGTCGCCTGGCGCGTCCCTCAGGTCCGGACCTACGCCCAGTTCCTCCTGCGCGACCTGCCGCCGGGCGCCGAGCGGGTCGGCGCGTCGCTCCGGCGCCCGTACGGCGAGTGGTACTCGGGCCTCGAGTTCTCCGACGGCCGACCGAAGCTCGCGATGGACGCCTTCCGCGCCGGGCTGTTCGCCGAGCGCGTGCGCGGCCGCCGCGTCCGCCTGTGGGCGCGCCTGCGCCTCGGGCCCGGGCCGCGGAGGGTGACGGTCGAGATGCGCCGCCGCGGCGGGGACCCGTGGCTGCCGCTCGCCACGACTCCCCCCGGCGGGCGCGGCGTGGCCTCCCGGGTGACGGTCGACGGGCGCGGCGTGCTGCACCGCACCGCGCGAGGGTCGCTCGGTCGGGCGTCGCGCTACCGGCTGCGGATCGAGGGCGGCGGCGGTCCGCCGCTGCTGAGCCCGTCGGTCACGGTCGTCGAGCGGCGCAGGCGGCTCTGACCCGGCGCTACCGTCAACGGCATGGGCCGGGGATCACTCGTCGCGTTCACCGTCGCGGTCGCGGCGCTCGGCGCGGCGGAGGGCGCGCACGCCCAGCAGATCACGGAGTACCCGCTGCCCGAGGACAGCGCGCCGGGTCAGATCACGGCCGCTCCCGACGGTGCCCTGTGGTTCACCCAGGCCGGCCGCCTCGGACGCATCACACTGGACGGCCGCCTGCGCGACGTCGCGCTCCCGGGGGCGCGCCCGAACCCGGCGGGGATCGCCGCGGGCCGCGACGCGATCTTCTATACGGACCGCCTGGGCAGCCGGCTGGGGCGGGTCGAGCTCGACGGCACCGCCCGCGACGTCGACGTCCAGGGCTGCCCGGCCGCCGTCTGCGGGCTGCGGTGGCCTGACGACATCGCCGTCGCGCCGGACGGGTCGCCGTGGTTCAGCGTGGACGTGCTGTTCGCGAGCGGCGCTCGTCAGGAGGACGCCTACCACGAGGTCTGCTCCCTGTCGGCGACGCTCTCCGCGGGTCAGTGCACCCGGATCGATGATGTCTTCGTACCGACGGGGCACAACTCCGGCGGGCCGACGCTCGGCCCCGACGGGGCGATGTGGCTGACGAACAAGAACGAGCGGATCATCGGGCGGATCCCCAGCAGCGGCCCGCGGAGCGTCCAGAAGTTCCGGCTCACGCGGGAGCGCGACCCGGAGGAGATCGCCGCGGGGCCCGATGGCGCCCTGTGGTTCACCGAGCCCGGGCGCAGCGCGGTCGGGCGGATCACCACCGGCGGCGCTGTCTCGGAGTTCCGGCTGGCCAGGTCGGGGAGCAGTCCGGCCGGGATTGCCGCAGGGCCGGACGGCAACGTCTGGTTCACGGAGGCGGGCGATGCGGGCAACGCGGTCGCGCGGATCACGCCCAGCGGGGTGATCACCGAGTTCCCGCTCCCCAACGCCCAGTCGGGGCCGCGCGACATCGTCACGGGCCCCGACGGAGCGCTGTGGTTCACCGAGGCCCGCGGCGACCGCATAGGCCGCCTGTCGCTGCCGGCTCCCGCCGCCCCCAAGGCCGGCCCGCCGTCCCCCACCCCTGGCGCCGCCCCCGGCAGCCCACCGCCCGCGAGCGGGCCGGCGCCCGGCTCCTCTCCCGGCGGCGGCACGCCCACCGGGGCCTCGGCGCCGACGCCCCCGGGCGTCGTGACCAGGGTGCGACCGCGGCGCCTCGTGGTCCCGTTGCGCCGGTCGCGATCGCTCGCCGTGCGGCTCGACCTCGCGCGCCCCGCGACGGTCGGCGTCCGCCTGCAGCGAGCGGCCAGGGGCCGCCGCCGGGTGGCCGGCCTGACGCGCCGCCTGCCGGCGGGGCGCCGGACCCTGCGTGTGCGGCTGCCGCGCCGCGGACTGCGGCCTGGGGCGCACCAGCTGGTCGTCGAGCTCTCCGAGGGCGGGCGGCTCGCCTCGCGGTCGACCTTCCCGGTGCGCGCGGTCGCGCGCCGGTAGCGGCCCCTCTCCGCCGTTTTTCCGTCCGCGGCGCGCCGTACGGTCGCGTGCCGTGCCTGCGCCCGCCGTCCGCTTCGATGTCCCCGGATACGACTTCTCCGCCGCCCGCCGGCTGGCGGCGGAGCTAGGCGTCTCGGCCGTCCTCGCGGAGGTGCTCGTCCGCCGCGGGCTCGCCGAGCCGGCGGCGGCCCGGGCGTTCCTCGCCGCGGCCGACGAGCACCCGCTGAGCGCCTTCGGCGGGCTCGCGGAGGCCGCTGAGCTCATCGGGCGCCACGTCGGCCGGGGCTCGCGGATCACCGTCCACGGCGACTACGACGTCGACGGTGTCTGCTCCGCGGCGATCCTCATCCGCGCGCTGCGGACGCTCGGCGGCGACGTCGACTGGTACCTGCCCAGCCGCACGGAGGACGGCTACGGGCTCTCCGCCGCGACCGTCGAGCGGCTCGCCGCCCGGGGGACGGACCTGCTCATCACCGCGGACTGCGCGATCACGGCGGTCGAGGAGGTGGCCGCCGCCCGCGCCGCCGGGATGGACGTGGTGGTCACCGACCATCATGCGCCGCGGGCCGACGGCGCCCTGCCCGACGCGCCGATCGTCCACCCGCGCGTGGGCGGCTACCCGTGCGCCGACCTCTGCGCCGCGGGCGTCGCCCACAAGCTCGCCGCGGCGCTGCTCGAGCGCGCCGGCCATGACCCGGAGCTCGCGCGCGAGGACCTCGACCTCGTCGCGCTCGCCACCGTCGCCGACGTCGTCGCGCTCACCGGCGAGAACCGCCGCCTGGTCCGCGAGGGGCTGCGCGCGCTGGCCTCGACCCGCAAGCCCGGGCTGCGGGCGCTGATGGAGGTCGCGCGCGTGGACCCGAGCGGCGTGGACGCCGGGTGCATCGGGTTCCGGCTCGCGCCGCGCATCAACGCCGCCGGGCGCCTCTATCGCGCCGACGCCGGCCTCGAGCTGCTGCTCACCGCGGATCCCGAGCGCGCGAAGGCCATCGCCGAGGAGCTCGACGCCGTCAACGCCGAGCGCCGTGATGTGGAGACGCGGATCCGCTTCGAGGCCGAGGCGATGGCGCGTGAGATCGGCCCGGACGCGCCCGCCTACGTGCTGGCGGGGGAAGGCTGGCATCCCGGCGTGATCGGGATCGTCGCCGCGCGGATCGCCGAGCGCTACCACCGCCCGGCGGTCCTCATCGCCCTCGACGGCGGCGAGGGGACGGGGTCCGGGCGCTCCATCCCCGGCTTCGACCTGCTCGGCGGCCTGACCGCCGCCTCCGACGAGCTCGAGCGCTACGGCGGGCATCGCGCGGCGGCCGGCCTCACCATCGCCGCCAACCGGGTGGAGGCCTTCCGCGAGGCGTTCTGCGGCCACGCCGCGGCGACGCTGCGCCCGGAGGACCTCGTGCGCTGCGAGCGCATCGACGCGGTCGTCCCCGGCTCCGCCCTCGGCCTGGGCCTCGCCGAGGAGCTCGCACGGCTCGAGCCGTTCGGCGCCGGCAACCCGCCCGTGTCGCTGCTCGTCCCCGCCGCGGTGTGCGACGACCCGCGGCCGATGGGGGAGGGGCGCCACCTCTCCTTCACGCTGACCGCGGGCGGTGCGCGCTCGCGCTGCGTCTCCTTCGGCCGGGGCGCGAGCCTGCCGGCCGAGCCGGGCAACCCGGTGGACGCCGCCGTGCGCCTGGAGGTCAACCGCTACAACGGGGCGGTCGAGCCCCGGCTCGTGCTGCGCCACGCGTGCGCGCCCGAGGTCGCGCCGATCGAGCTGATCGGGGAGCCGGCCGGCTTCCTCGACGGGGTCGCCGCCGAGCTCGACCGCGACCTGGAGCCGGAGGCGGCCCCCCCGAGCGAGCGCGAGGTCGAGGACCGTCGCGGCGAGGGGATCGCCGGCCTCGTCGCGGGGCTCGTCGCCACGGGCGCGCCGGTGCTCGTGCTCGCCGCCCACGCCGGGCAGCGCGCGCGGGTGCTCGGCGACCGGATCGGCGGCTTCGCGCTCGCCGCGCACGCCGCGCTCGAGCACGATCCGGCGCTCGCGGCGCCCTACCGCCACGTCGTCATGCTCGACCCGCCGGCGCACCCCCACGCGCCCGCCGGGCCGGGCTTCCTCCACCTGGCCTGGGGGCCCCCGGAGCTCGACTTCGCCCGCAGGGTGCACGAGTGGGAGCACGCCCTGCGCGAGCCGCTCGCCGCGCTGTACCGCGCGCTGCGCGCCGCCGGCGAGGCGAAGGGCGAGGCGCTCGAGGCGCTGCTGCGCGGGGACGCGGGCGTGCAGCGCTCGTCGGCGCTCGCCGGGCGTCTGCTGCGCGTGCTGACCGAGCTCGGCCTCGTCGCCCTCGAGCGCGACGGCTGGCGCGTGACCGTCGCCGGCTCGCCCGCGCGCACGGCGCTCGAGCGCTCGGCGGCGTTCCGCGCCTACCAGGCGCGCCTGCAAGCCGGGCTCGCCGAGCTCTCGGCCACGCCGGCCGTCCGCCCGGCGGCGGCCTGAGCGCCTGCAACCCCGCCTGCGGCGCGGCCGATCCGGGCGATGGCTGAGCTACGCTCTCCTGCGAGAGCGAGCACCCCTGCGATGGCTGACAACGGACACGAGCGCTTCGACGGCGAGCCCGCCCGGCCGCGCGCCAGCGGCAACGGCAACGCGTCGACCGACGCGCCCGACAAGGCCTCGCCGGTCCCCGACCAGCGGGTGGTCGCCGCCGCCGGCCCCTCGCACGCCGCCGGCGCGGCCGCCGGGCGCCTCCCGGTCGACGACGACGGCGGCCAGCCGCACGTCCCCCCGGGCGAGGCGCCCGTCGACCTCACGCCGCTCGAGCGCGAGCTGCTCGCCGACCTGTTCGCGATCGTCGAGGAGCACGTCGACGAGGCCGCCATGCAGGTCGACCGCGGCCGCGTGGTCGACGCCTTCGTCTTCGCCTGCGACCACCACGCCGACCAGCGCCGCAAGTCCGGCGAGGACTTCATCACCCATCCCGTCGGCGTGGCGAAGATCTGCGCCGGCATGCGCCTCGACACCGAGACGCTGTGCGCCGCCCTCCTGCACGACACGGTGGAGGACACCTCGGCGTCGCTCGAGGAGGTCGAGGACCAGTTCGGCGAGGAGGTGGCCGGCCTCGTCGACGGCGTGACGAAGCTCACCGGCATCACCTTCCAGTCGCGCGACGAGGCGCAGGCCGAGAACTACCGCAAGATGATGGTCGCGATGGCCACGGACGTCCGGGTCATCCTCATCAAGCTCGCCGACCGCCTCCACAACATGCGCACGCTCGGCGCGATGCCGAAGCAGAAGCAGATCGACAAGGCGA
>JAUJME010000107.1 GCA_030447005.1 Solirubrobacteraceae bacterium
CGAGGGCAACTAGCGATGCGGGTGCTCGGCGTCTCCGGCAGCCTGCGCTCCGGGTCCCACAACACGCAGCTCCTGCGGGCGGCCGCCGAGCACATGCCGCCCGGCGTGACCCTCGAGCTCCTCGAGGGCCTCGCCGCGGTCCCGCCCTACGACGAGGACGCCGACCGCGAGCCGGCGCCGCCCGCGGTGCGGGCGCTGCGCGAGGCCTTCGCGGGCGCCGACGCGGTCCTGTTCGCGACCCCGGAGTACAACGGCTCGATCCCTGGACAGCTCAAGAACGGCCTCGACTGGGTGTCGCGGCCGTTCGCCACCAACCCGCTGCGGCGCAAGCCGGTCGCGGTGGTCGGGGCGAGCACGGGGCTGTTCGGCGCGGTCTGGGCGCAAGCGGAGCTGCGCAAGGTGCTCAAGACGATGGGCGCCAGGGTGATCGAGTCAGAGCTCGCGGTCCCGCTCGCACACGACGCCTTCGACGGCGCCGGCGGCCTGGCCACCGGCGAGCACGCCGAGGGGCTGCGCTCGGTGGTCGGCGCGCTCCACGTCGGGGCGGCGGAGCTCGTCGAGGCGGCGTAGGCTTTGAACCCGACGTGCGGGTGCTCTCGATCGACGGCGGCGGGATCCGCGGGCTCATCCCCGCGGTCGTGCTGGCGGAGATCGAGCGGCGCACGGGGCGGCGGGTGGCCGAGCTGTTCGACCTGATCGCGGGGACCTCGACGGGCGGGATCCTGGCCTGCGCGCTCACCGCGCCGTCGGACGGCGACCCGTCGCTCCCGCGGTTCACCGCCGCGGAGCTCTCCGGCCTGTATGAGACGGAGGGCCCGCGGATCTTCTCGCGCTCGCTGCTCAAGCGGCTCTTCTCCGTCGAGGGCTTCTTCGACGAGCGCTACGAGGACGACGGGCTCAACGGCGCCCTGCGCCGCTATCTCGGCGAGGCGCGGCTGCGCGAGGCGATCACGCCCGTCTTCGTCACCGCCTACGACATCGAGCGGCGGGCGGCGTTCTTCTTCCGCTCCGAGCGGGCCCGCCGCGACCTCGCCTACGACTTCGCGATGGCCGACGTGGCGCGGGCGACCTCCGCAGCGCCGACCTACTTCGAGCCCGTCGCGGTGACCGCGGCGTCGGGCGGGCCGGCCTACCCGCTCATCGACGGCGGCGTCTACGCCACCAACCCCGCCATGTGCGCCTACGCGGACGTCGTCCGCGCGCGCGAGCGGGTGGACGTGATGCTCTCCCTGGGGACCGGCCACCTGACCCGGCCGCTCGAGTACCGCGAGGTCCGCTGGTGGGGCCAGCTGCAGTGGGCGCGGCCGATCCTCGACGTGGTCTTCGACGGCGTGGCCGACACGATCGACTTCCAGCTCGCCCAGCTGCTCGAGGGCGGCTACGTGCGGTTGCAGACCGACCTGCGGCGCGCGAGCGACGACCTCGACGACGCGAGCGAGGCCAACCTCGCCCGGCTGCGCGAGGAGGCCGAGGCGCTGATCGCGGCCCGCGACCGCGAGATCGACGCGCTCTGCGCGCGACTCGCCTAGCGTGACGGCGCACGCCGCTCGACGAGGCGCCCAACCTCCCCTCGCTGCTCGGCGCCCTCGAGCGCTCGGTGATCGGCGAGCTCTACACCCGCTTGGAGCGCGCCGGCTTCGACGACCTGACGCCCGCGTCGGCGCCCGTCTTTCACTCCGACTCGAGCGCGCTGCGCCCCGGCGGGTGCGGCGCGAGCACGACGGGCGCCGAGTGCATGGCGCGCAGGCGCACCTCGCGCCACGAGGTCCCCTCCTTGACGAGGGCGGGGGCGCCCATTGCCACCGCCGTCGCGACCTCGACCGCCTGGAGGATGATCCCGTAGCCGAGGGCGTCGGCCGCGCCGATCCCGTAGCCGCCGGTGAGCACGGCGACGCAGGCGGCCTGGAAGACGCCGAGGTTCGACGGGGTGAGGGGGAGCGCGGCGGTGACGTTGACCGCGAAGAGCACGGCCGCGGCGGCGCCGATGCCGGCGCGGTCGTCGAGCCCGAGGGCGGCGAGCAGGGCGTAGCAGGCGAGCCACTGCACCGCCCAGGCGGCGAGCTGGAAGCTCACCGCCACCGCGCCGAGCCGCGGACGGGCGAAGATCTGCAGGCCGGCCCGGACGCGCTCGAGCGCCGCTCGCGCGTGCGCCGCCCAGCGCGCGAGCCGGGCGGAGGCCGCCCGGCGGCCCGACCCGACCGCGGCGGGCAGGACGAGCACCGCACCCAGGACGGCGAAGGGCGCGAGCGCGTAGTAGACGAGCGCCTGCTGGCGGCCGGCGAACAGGCCGGCGGTCGCGAGCATCACCCCGCCGAGGATCCCCAGGGCGAGGAGGTTGAGCAGCGTCTGGGAGACGAGCGTGCCGAGGACGACGGGGAGATGCTCGCGCGGGCGCCCGAGCCGCCGGGCGACGATCAGCGCGCGCGACGGCTCGCCGAGCCGCGCCGGCAGCGTCGCCGACATCAGCACGCCGATGAAGGTGCCCTGGAGCGCATCGGCGAGCCGGGGGCGCGCCCGCGGCAGGGCGGCGCGCAGGATCGCGTGCCAGGCGACGGCGCGCAGGACCATCGAGGAGCACATCAGGGCGAGGGCGACGAGCACCCACGACGGGCTCGAGCCCAGGAGGGCGTCGGCGATCCGGTCGGGCTCGACCCGCTGGAGCGCCGGCCACGACAGCGCCACCGCGCCCGCGGCCGCGAGCGCCAGTCCGGCCCGGCGAGCGGCGCGCCGGGCGCCGCCTGACCGCGCGCCCGCCGCTCGGGCGGGCGCCGGCTCGAGCGACGGCAGCCGCCGCGCGGGGACCCGCGGCCGGAGGTCCGCCGGCCGCGCGCCGATCCGCACGGCTGCCCGCGCAAGCGCCCCGGCGGGCTCACCGATCGCGATCGCGTCCTCGTAGGCGGCGGCCACCTGGGCGGCGACCCGCGGCCACGCGTAGCCGCCGGCGGTGCGCGCCGCCTCGGCGCCCAGCGCGGGCGCCAGCCGGGCGTCGAGCGCCAGGTCGCGCAGCGTCGAGGCCAGCGCGCCGGCGTCGCCGCGGGGGACGAGCAGGCCGTCGCGGCCGGGGGAGACCACGCCGCGGTAGCCCGCGATGTCCGAGGCGACGACGGGCGTCCCCGCCGCGAAGGCCTCCGTCAGCACCATCCCGAACGACTCCCCGCCCAGCGACGGGGCGGCGAGGACGTCGCTGGCCGCGAGCACCGCGCGCTTTCGCTCGTCCGAGACGCGGCCGAGCGCCTCGATCCCCGCCGGGTCGTCGACGAGCGGCGCGACCTCCTCCGGCGTGACGCCCACGAGCGCGAGGCGGACCTCGACGGGCAGCTCGTCGCGCAGGGCGGCGAACGCCCGCAGCAGCACGGGCAGCCCCTTGCGCTCGACGGCCTGGCCGACGAAGGCGATCCGCAGCGGCGCCCCGGCCGCGCGGAGGCGCGGAACCGGAGGCTCGGCCGGCACCGCCACCCCGTTGGGGATCACCCGGTAGGCGCCGCCGTAGAAGCGCCGGGCGGTCCACGCCGCGGCCTCCGACACCGCGATGCGGACCCGCAGCCGGTTGAGCTTGCGCCGCGCGCCGAGCAGGTTGGCGCCCGCGTGCGCGCCGGCGGACTCCGAGAAGCAGTGGAAGGTCCCGACCAGCGGGGCGCGGGCGGAGGTCAGCGCGTCCCATCCGATCACCGGGGCGACCGGCTCGTGGACGTGCACGACGTCGTAGCGCCCCCGCCCGAGCTCCCGGCGCAGCGCGGAGACGGCGGACGGCGTCAGCGCGAGGTTCGACACGGCGCCGTTGGCCGGCCACCCGATCGTCCCGCCGAGCGCCACGAGGTTCTCCGGCCGCGGGCGCGGCTCGGGCCGGGCGCCGCGATGCAGGCGGGCGGCCCGGCGGCCGTCGGGGTCGAACGGCGCAAGGATCCGGACGTCGTGGCCCGCGGCCGACAGCTCGCCGGCCAGCGCCTCGATGTGCCGGGTGACGCCGCCGGGATAGGTCCAGGAGTACGGAGAGAGCAGGGCGACCCGCATGGCGCGAGCCTAAACGGGAATCCGGCCGGTCCCCCGCCTCGCTAACAGGCCTTCAACTACGCGCGCGGCAGCGCATCCACGCGCTCGATCCACGCCCGCAGGCGCGGGTAGCCCGCCCCGAGCGCCAGGCGCTCGACCAGGATGTGCTCGAAGCGCGGCGCGTCGGCGGGCGCCGCCGCCGCGGCGCCCCACTTCATGAACGGGAACGCGCAGAGGTCGGCGGCGGTGAGCGCCCCGCCGAGCACGTACGGGCCGTCGGCCAGCAGCCCCTCGAAGCGCTCGCGCGAGCCGCTGAGCTCCGCGCCGAGCCGCTCGATCCGCGCCCGGTCGGGCGCGGGTGCCGCCTCCTCGGCCTCGATCGCGTTGGGCGCCACCTTCCAGACCCGGTTGAACCACTCGATCAGCACGGCGCAGCGGGCGCGGGGCCCCGGCTCGCGCGGGTACAGGGGCGGGTCGGGCGCCAGCGCCTCGAGGCGGGCGATGATCGCCATCGAGTCGACCACCACGTCGCCCCCGCCCAGCTCGGCCACCGGGACGAGGTCCTGCCCGGAGAGCGCGCGGATCGCCGAGCGGTCGGCCGGGTCGTGGTCGACCCACTCGACCGCCAGGCCCTTGTGCGCCGCGGCCAGGGCGACGCGCTCGACGTTCGTGGAGTGCGGGACGCGGTGGACGCGGAGCATCACGCGAGAGGTATCGCACAGCGGCGTAGGATCCGCGCCGTGGGCGAGGAGCCGCACCGGGTCCTGCAGGGCGAGGCCGTCGCGCTCGAGGGCGAGGCGTACGCCGCGCTGCTCGCCGGCGACGAGACGGCCGCCCGCGACGGCCTGCGCGCGGCGTCGGACCGCTACCGCGCCTCGTGGGAGGCCGCGCCGCCCACCGCCTACGGCCGGCTCGCCGGGATGCTCAAGGCGGCGATCCTCGCCGGCGAGGGAGAGACGGCGGCCGTCTACGTCCACTCCGCGATCGGCGACGAGCCGGGCTCGCCGACCGCGGCCTACGCGCTCGCCCTCGCCGCGCTCGTCCACGGCGACGAGGCGCTCGCCGAGCGCGCCGCCGCCGCGATGCGAGGGGGCTCGGACGCCTTCGACCGCGCCGCGGACGCGATCGCCGCCCTCGCGCGCGCCGACACCGCGGCCTACGCCGCCGCCATCGACGCCATCGTCGACGACTTCGAGGCCCGCGACGCCCACCTCACCGGCGTGGCGATCGCCGACACCGCGCTCGCGCTCGAGCGCCTCGCCGCCGGCCGCGGGATGGCGGCCGGGCGGCGCTCGCCCCTGCTCCCGTAGCCCGGGCCGGGGGCACCGCCGCCGTATCCTGTCGGCCACATGCGCGAGCGCCACTTCGTCAAGTACACGTTCCTCAAGGTCGACCCCGCCTGGCGGCGGCTGGAGGCGGAGGAGCGCGCCGAGCACAAGCGCGAGTTCCTGGCCGCCTGCGAGGACTTCGCCTCCGACCGGCTGCTGCGGGCGTTCTCGACGGTCGGCACCCGCGGCGACACCGACATGATGCTGCTCTCGCAGGCCACGAACCTCGAGCGCATCCACGAGTTCCACGTCGTCCTCGCCCAGTCCGGGCTGATGAAGTGGTGCGAGACGCCGTACTCCTACCTCGCGCTCACCAAGCCGTCGGAGTACTCCGACGAGTCGCGCCTCGAGGTCCGGCCCGCGCACGCGAAGTACCTGTTCGTCTATCCCTTCGTCAAGACGCGCGAGTGGTACCGGATGGCGCCCGACGAGCGCTGGAAGGTCATGCAGGAGCACATCGCGGTCGGCCGCGAGTACCCGCAGATCGACCTCAACACGAGCTACTC
>JAUJME010000108.1 GCA_030447005.1 Solirubrobacteraceae bacterium
GACTTGTTCGTCTGGTAGTTCCGGCGCTTGCAGTCCTCGCAGGCGAGGGTCACTGCGATCCGGACGTCTCCGCGGGCCATGGCAGGCGCGAGCTCCGTGTGTTCCGTCGTGGCAAAGGAAAACCCCGCAGCGGCGCGAGGTCGACGAGTCAGGATAGCGCGCCCGGATCGGCCCTGCAGCCGCCGCTAACGTGCTCCGCACTCCGTGCCCGCGACCGCCTCCCGCCGCCTCGACCTCGCCGTCGCGGCAGAGCGCCCGCGCTACCGGTTCGCCGCCGTCTTCGCGGCCACGCTGACCGCCTTCCTCTCCATCGGCGCGGTGGTCACCGTGCTGCCGCGCTACGTCACGGGGCCGATCGGGGGCAGCGACCTCGCCGTCGGGATCGTGGTCGGGGCCTTCGCCTTCTCGGCGGTGGTCTCCCGGCCGCTCGCCGGGCGGCTGGCCGACGCCCGCGGCCGGCGCCGCGTGCTCGTGTGGGGCGCCGCGCTGATGGCCCTCGCGGGCGTGCTGTACCTCCCCGACCTCGGGGTCCCGGGGCTCGTGCTCGCGCGCGTGCTGCTCGGCTTCGGCGAGGGGATGGTCTTCACCGCCGGCGCGACGTGGACGGTCGACCTCGCCCCGCCCGGCCGCCGAGGGCAGGCGATCGGCCTGTTCGGCCTCTCGATCTGGAGCGGGCTGTCGATCGGGCCGCCGATCGGGGAGGCGCTGCTGGCGGTTGGCTCCTACACGACGGTGTGGGCGTTCGCGATCGCCGTCCCGGTGCTCGGCGCGCTGATCGCCTCGCGGATCCCCGACCACCACGTCGCGCTCCCGCGCGCCGAGCGCCCGCCCGAGCCGCTCGTGCCGCGGGCGGCACGCGCGCCCGGGCTCGCCCTCGCGCTGTGCAACATCGGCTACGCGGCGCTCGCCGGCTTCGTGGTGCTCCACCTCGAGCGCACCGGCGCCGGGAGCGGGCCGCTCGTGTTCACCGCCTTCGCGGTCGCCGTGGTGCTCACCCGCCTGCTCGCCGGCTCGCTGCCGGACCGCCTCGGCCCGCGCCGCTGCGCGATCGCGGCGGCCGCGGCGGAGGGGGCCGGGCTGGCGATCGTGGCGGTGTCGGGCTCGGCGCTGGTCGCGGGCGCCGGCGCGGTGCTGATGGGGATCGGGTTCTCGACGATCTACCCGGCGCTCGCGCTGCTGGTGGTCGAGGGGACCGACGAGGCGCGCACGGGGACGGCGCTCGGCGCCTTCACCGCGTTCTTCGACGTGGGCGTCGGCCTCGGCGCCCCGCTCGTGGGCGCGATCGCCGGGCTGGCGGGCTATCCCGCCGGCTTCTGGGTCGCATCGGGGTGCGCCGTGGCGGCCGCCGCCACGGTGATCGCCACCGCCGGGCGAGCGCCCTAGCATCCGCGGCGTGGACCCCGGCCCCGGCTTCGACATCGACGTGCGCGCCGACGGGGTGGCGACGATCGTCGCCGCCGCCGGGGAGGCCGACATGGAGAGCTCGCCGGCGCTGCGCGACGCCCTCGCCGGCGCCGCCGAGACCGGCTCGGGCGACGTGGTCGTCGACCTCGGCGGCGTGACGTTCCTGGACTCCACGGCGCTCGCGACGCTGCTCAACGCGCGGCGGCGGCTGCGCCGGGACGGGCGCCGGCTCGCCGTCGCGAGCGCCCAGCCCGCGGTGGCGGAGGTCTTCCGCCTGGCCCGGCTCGACGGCGACTTCGGGCTCTACCCGAGCGTCGCCGAGGCCCTCGAGCGCCGCTGACGGCGGTCGCGCAGCGCCATCGCCGCCACGCCGCCGCCCACGGCGAGCACCGGCCCGAAGAACGGCAGCGCGACGACCCAGTGGCCGGCGTGGGCGAGGATCACGCCGGCGCGGCTTCGAGCGCGCGCGCGGGATCCGGGGCGCGCGGCGCGGACGGCGGCGGTGCGTCCCCGGGGCGGTCGGGAGCGCGCGCCGCCAGGCGCACGAGCCCCCAACCGAGCGCGGCGAGCAGCCCGAGCGCGATGGCGAGCACGGTGAGGTAGCCCACGGTGGTGAGCGCCCCGGGCACGCCCGGCTTCGCCTCGCGCTGGAGGACGCGCTTGTCGGCCTGGAACGGGCGCTCGACCGCCGCCCGCGCGGGGACGCCCTCGGCGGGGATCGCCGGGTCGGCCGGCATGTAGATCGGCGACGCCATCAGCGCGCGGCCGCGGTGCAGGCGGACCATCGCCTTCCAGTCGCGGGCGGCCGGGATCGGGCGGGTCGTCTCGTAGCGGCCCGGGCCCGTGCGGCGGAGGCGGTCGACCACCAGCCCGCCGCCCTGCCAGGCGGTGACGGTCAGCCACTCGGCGTCTTCGGCGGCCGCCGCGGGGGTCACGGTGACGCGCGCCGTCGCCTCGCCGGGGCCGGCGGGCGTCAGGGCGACCTGCGCCCGCAGGCCCTCTACCGGCGCGGTGCTCAGCCCGTAGCCGACGATCGCCATCACCGCGAGGGCGGCGGCCGGCACCGCGAGGCGCCCGCCCGCGCCCCACACCGGCCGCTCCCCGTGCAGGGCGGTGGCGGTGAACGCGCCGAGCAGGCCGGCGGCGACGCCGATCAGCGGCGTGAGCAGCAGCGCCTCGGGCAGCAGGGCGGTGTTCCACGGGAGCGGCATCCACAGGTGCGACCAGCCCCACTCGGCGGCGAGGCCGACCGTGCCGATCAGCGCGCCGGCGGCGGCGCCGAACGCGTACGGGCGCTCGATCGTCGGCTTGCGCCAGGCGAGCAGCTCGACGACGAGCGCCTCGGCGAGGTAGAGCGGCAGGTGCGGGGTCGTCTCGCCCAGCACCGGCCCGACGATCAGCGCGATCAGCCCGCGCAGGATCAGGAAGAACACGACGGCGCCCAGCGCGGTCCCCCGGCCGCCCCACATGCGCGCGACCACGAGCGTGAAGGCGGCCGCGAGGGCGATCAGCAGCGGCTGGAAGAGCAGCCGGAACTGCGGCACGCCGAAGTCGAACTCCGCCTGGAAGGTCGACATGCCGATCAGCAGTCCGCCGCAGACCGACGCCAGGCGGAGGGTGCCCTCCAGGCGGCGGAGGCCGGTCGGCCTGGCCGCGCGCATCTCCGGCGTGCGCGAGCGCCGGCCCTCGACCTGCAGGACCGCCAGCCCGATCAGCGTCATCGCGGCGCCGCCGATCAGCATCAGGTGGGTCGGGCCCCAGAGCGTCACGTCCTGGCCGAAGAGCCGGTGCCAGACGTCGTCGAGCGGGAAGCCGATGAGCGAGAACGCCCCGCAGGCGGCGACGAGCACGCCGCCGAGCGGCGCGTGCCAGTCGCGGGTGATGCGGATCGCGGTCGGCGACGGCGGGCCATCCTGCTCGCGCGGGAGCACCATGGCGAGGAACCCGGCGGAGAAGACGCCGAACAGTCCGAAGAGGATCAGGTAGTGGGCGGGGTTGGCCAGCGGGCCCGCGTCGCGGCCGACGTCGATGTGCAGCGAGATGTCCCAGTACATCCCCAGCAGCGCGACCTGGAGCGAGACGGCGGCCAGGAGGGCGGGGAGGATCGACCATCCCGGCATCCCGGCCCGGCGGCCGAGCGCGGCGGCGGGGCGGGCGAGGAGCTCCGTGCGACCCGCGCGGTGGGCGAGGCCCAGCCCGAGCAGGAGCGAGGTGAGCAGCGTGGCGCCGAGCGTGGCGACGAGGATCTCGGAGAGGGCCGCGCCGCCCGCCGGCTCTCCCGCGGCGAAAGTAGACATGAGACGATGTTACATCGTTCGATGTCGGATTCGCAAGGGCTACGGTCTGTGCGTCGTGTCACAGGCCGCCGCCGCACTGACCATCGAGCAGCTCGCCGCCGAGACCGGCATGAGCGTTCGCAACATCCGCGCGCACCAGTCGCGCGGGCTGCTCCCGCCGCCCGAGGTCCGCGGCCGCACGGGCTACTACGGCCCGGCCCACGCCGAGCGGCTGCGGCTCATCCAGGAGATGCAGGCCGACGGCTTCAACCTCCAGGCCATCCAGCGCCTCGTCGCCGAGGGGCGCACGGGCGAGGAGCTGCTCGGATTCAAGCGCGCGGTGATGGCGCCGTTCGAGAGCGAGCCGGCCGAGATCCGCGACGAGTCCGAGCTCGCGGCGCTGCTCGGCGAGGACGCGATCTCGAGCGGCCTGCGCGAGAAGGCGGTCGAGCTCGGGCTCATCCGCCCCTTGGGCGACGGGCGCGTCGAGGTGCCGAGCCCGCGCCTGCTGCGCGCCGGGGCGGAGGTGGTCGCCATGGGCGTCCCGATCGAGGCGGCGCTCAAGCTCGTCGAGGATCTCGGCAAGCCGGCTCGCTCGGCCGCGCGGCGCTTCGTCCGGCTCTACCTCGAGGAGGTCTGGGCGCCCTTCGAGCGGGCGGGATACCCCGACGAGGGCTGGCCGGCGGTGCGCGAGGGCGTCGAGCGGCTGCGCCCGCTGGCCGCCGAGGCGCTGCTCGCGGTCTTCGAGCCGACGATGACCCAGGCCGTCGAGCAGGCGTTCGGCCGCGAGGCGGAGAAGTTGCGCAAGCGCAGCACGAAGGGACGCGGTTCCTGACCGCTGACGCTACGTTGACCATCGCCTTGGAAGCCGGGACCGAATCCAACGCCCGTCGCCCCCGCGCCAGGCCGCTCCCACCGGAGCAGCGCCGGCCATCGCTGCTCGACGCCGCGCTGGCGCTCTACCTCGAGCAGGGCTTCGAGCGCACCTCGATGGACGCGATCGCCGCCGCGGCCGGCGTGACCAAGCCGGTCCTCTATGACTGCTTCCCGTCCAAGCGCGAGCTCTTCCGGGCCCTCGAGGACCGCGAGGAGCGCCGGCTGCTGAGCGCGCTCGACGCCGCCCTGCCGGCCCATGTCGACCTGACCCACCCCGGGCGCGTGCTCGCTGACGGCTTCACGGCGTTCTTCTCAGCGGTCGAGGCCGCGCCCGACGCCTACCGCCTCATTCTCCTGTGGGAGCAGGGGACCGCGCCCGGCACCGCGCGACGCGGCAACCGGATGCGGGTCACGCAGGCGGAGCGCATCGCCATGGTGATCCGCGCGTGGCTCGCCCGCCAGGGCGTCACCGACCTCGAGCCCACCGCTCGGCTGCTCGGCCACGCCATCGTCGGCATGGGCGAGTCCCTCGGGCGGCTGATGATCGCCGAGCCGGGCCAGTGGGATCCTGAGGAGCTCGGCGCGACGGTCGCTGCGCTGCTGCTCCGCGGCGCAGCGGGGCTGCAACCACCGGAGTGATGCTGCGCGCGCTGGTCCTCGCCTACCGGGAGCCGCGCCCGTCGGTCGAGGCGCTCCTCGCCGCCGGCCGCATCGACGCGATCCTCGGCCTCGGCGACCTCCGGCCCTCGTGGGTGGAGGGCGTGGCCGCAGCGCGCCAGCCCAAGCTCGGCGTCTACGGCAACCACGACGACGGCGGCTACATGGCGGCGCTCGGGATGGAGGACGTCCGCCTGCGCCTCGCCCGGCTCGGCGATCTCTCCGTCGCCGGGTTCGAGGGCTGCGTCCGCTACCGCCGCGACGGCGCCTTTCAGTACACGCAGACCGAGGCGTCGGCGACGGCCGCCTCGCTCCCCGCCAAGCGCGTCCGGCCGCGCTACCTCCTCCACGGCCACACCTATCCGCCGCCGGGCCGCGTCGTGCGGCGGTTCGGCGAGACCTGCGTGATCCACGTCGCGGGCGCGCGGGTGGTCGAGCTCGAGCCGGGCTAGGAGCCGGCTGGAGCGACGGCGGCGGCGCTCGCGACGTCCGCGGCGAAGGCGTCGACATCCTCGGCCGTGGTGTCCCATGCGCACATCCAGCGCACCTCGGCCGTCGCCTCGTTCCAGACGTAGAACGGCCAGCGCTCCTGGAGGCGGGCCGTCAC
>JAUJME010000109.1 GCA_030447005.1 Solirubrobacteraceae bacterium
GGGCGGAGCGCGAGGCCGGCGCGCGGGAGCGGCTCGCGCGGGTCGACCGGGTCGACGGGCGGGCGGTCGACGTCGGCGCGCTCGTCGCCGGCGCGCGGCCCGACGAGATCGCGCCGCGGATAGCGCTCGCCCTGGAGTCGGCGGAGGCGAGCCGCGAGCCGGCAGCGCCCCCGGCGGCCGGCGGCGCGCGGGCGGAGGCCCGGCGCGTGCTCGAGGATCCGCGCTACACCGGCACCCGGCTGCCGCGCCCCTTCGCGGGCGCCCTGCGCTGGCTCGGCGAGCGGCTGCGTCCGGTGGCCGACCTCCTCGACCGCATCGCGGCGGCGATCCCGGGCGGCCCGGTGACCGTCTACGCGATCATCGCCGTGCTCGTCTCACTCGCCGCGGCCGCGATCGCGCGGGGGATCATCCGGCGCACCGCGGGCGGGACGGGCGGCCGTGCGGGCCGCGCGCCCGCGGCGGCGGCAGAGGACCCCGCGGCGCTCGAGCGGGCGGCCGAGCGCGCGGAGGCGAGCGGCGACTGGGAGGCCGCGGTGCGCCTGCGCTTCCGCGCCGGGCTCCTGCGGCTCGACGGCGCGGAGGTGATCGCCTACCGCCCGTCGCTGACCACGGGGGAGGTGGCCCGCACGCTCGGCTCGCCGGCGTTCGACCGGCTCGGCCGGGACTTCGACGCGATCGCCTACGGCGGCCGCGGCGCGCGGCCGGAGGACGCGGCCGCCGCCCGCGACGGCTGGCGGACGGTGCTGGCGGGCGAGGCGAGCGGGTGAGGCGCCCGCGGCTGCCCCTGCCCGCGCGCGCGGCGCCGCGCGCGCTGGTGGTCATCGCCGTCGTCCTCGTGGCGCTCAACGCGCTCGCGTTCGCCATCGACGCCCTCGTGCCGAACCCGAGCGGACCGCGCTCCTCGTCCTTCGCGACGGCGCCCGAGGGGCTCGCCGCCTGGGCGGACCTCGCGCGGCGCGAGGGCCGCCGGGTCACCGCCCTGCGACGGGCGCCGTCGGACCGGACGCTGCCGCGGTCGGGGACCGTCGTGGTGCTCGACCCCGACGTCCTCCTCCCGGCGGAGGCCAGGGCGCTGCGGCGCTTCGCCGAGCGCGGCGGGCGGGTGGTGGCCGGCGGGCGGCTGCCGGGGCCGTGGCTGCCCGCACTGCTCGGCAACGAGGCGGACCCGATCTGGCTCGACGAGGCGCCCGGGGCGGCGCGCGCGCTGCTGCCGGCGCCCGAGACGCGCGGGGTCCGCGACGTGCTGACCGCCGGCGAGGGCGCCTGGCGAGCCGCCGGCCCGGCGCTGCCCGCCCTCGCGGCGGGCGAGCGCCCGATCCTCCTCCTCGCGCGGGCCGGTCGCGGCCGCATCGCCGTCCTCGCCGATCCCTCGCCGTTGCAGAACCGCTATCTCGGCCAGGCCGACAACGCCGCGCTGGCCCTCGCCCTGACCGGCCCGGGCCCGCTGCACTTCGCCGAGTCGGTCCACGGCTACGGCGACCGGCGCGGCCTCGCCGCCCTCCCACCGCGGCTGAAGTGGGCGCTCGGCCTCCTCGCGCTGGCCGGCCTGGCCTTCGTGTGGGCGCGCGGCCGGCGGCTGGGGCCGCCCGAGGCGCCGTCGCGGCCGCTGCCGGCCGCACGGATGGGCTACGTCTCCGCGCTCGCGACCACTCTCGCCCGCGGCCGCGCCCGCACGGAGGCGACGGAGCCCGTCCGCGCCGCCGCGCGCGCGGCGCTCGCCCGCCGCAGCGGCCTCCCGGCCGCCGCGCCGCCCGAGCGCTACCTGGCCGCCGCGCGCGCCGCCGGGCTCGACGACCGGGCCGCCGAGGCGCTGACCCGCGAGGCCCGCGATGATGCCGACGTGCTCGCCACGGGACGAGCGCTCGCGACCCTCGCCGCGCCGCGGGAGGGCGGCGGGCGATGAGAGAGCTCTACGAAGCGGTCGCCGGCGAGGTCGGCAAGGTCGTCGTCGGCCAGCGCGACGCCGTCGCGACGCTGCTGGCCGCGGTCGCCCTCGGCGGCCACGTGCTGCTCGAGGGGCCGCCGGGCGTCGCCAAGACGCTGCTCGCCAACGCGGTGGCCCGCGCGCTCGGCGTCGAGTTCCGCCGCGTGCAGTTCACGCCCGACATGCTCCCGTCCGACCTGACGGGGAACGTGACGCTGCGCGGGGGCGAGCTCACCTTCCGGCCCGGCCCGGTCTTCACCAACGTCCTGCTGGCCGACGAGATCAACCGGACGCCGCCCAAGACCCAGGCGGCGCTGCTCGAGGCCATGCAGGAGCGCCAGGTCTCCATCGAGGGCCGCGCCGAGCCGCTGCCGGACCCCTTCCTGGTCGTCGCGACGCAGAACCCGCTCGAGTACGAGGGGACCTACGCGCTGCCCGAGGCCCAGCTCGACCGCTTCCTGGTCAAGCTCGAGATCGGCTATCCCTCGGCCGAGGAGGAGCTCGCGATGCTCGGCCTCGAGCGCTCGACGGTGGGCGCCGGCGACCTCTCCGCCGTGCGCCCCGCGACGAGCGCCGACGCGCTGCGCGAGGTGCGCGCCGCGGTGCACGCCACCGCGGTCGGCGAGGACGTCGCGCGCTACGTCGTCGCGGTGGCGCGGCGCACCCGCGAGCTGCCGAGCGTCACGCTCGGCGCGAGCCCGCGCGCCGCGGTCCACCTGCTCGCCGCCGCGAAGGCCGCCGCCCGCCTCGACGGCCGCGACTACGTCACCCCCGACGACGTCGGCCGGATGGCCGCGCCCGTGTTGCGCCACCGGCTCGTGCTCACGCCGGAGGCCGAGCTCGAGCGCTACTCGCCCGACGACGCGGTCCGCACCGCGCTCGGCGAGGTCCCGGTCCCCCGGTGAGCCCCGCGCCGCGCGCGGCGGTCCTGCTGGGGGCGATCGCGGTGGCGACCGCCTTCGCCGGCGCGGCGCCCGGGGCGCTCGCCGCCCTCGTGCTCGCCGTCGTGACGGCCGCCGATGCCCTCTCCGTCCGCCGCCCGCCGCGGATCGAGCGCACCGTCGCGCCGATCCTCGCCCGCGGCGTGCCGTCGCCGCTGCGGGTGGAGGTCCGCCCGGCCGGCCCCGGCACCGTCCGGCTGCGCCAGCCCGTCGACCCCGACCTCGCGCTCGAGCCGCGCGAGGCGACGGGGATGCTCGACGCCACGCTCGTCCCGTTGCGCCGCGGCCGCCACGCCGTCGGTCCCGTCGCCGCCCGCGCGCAGGGCCCGCTCGGGCTCGGGCGCTGGCACCACCGGCTCGAGGAGGAGCGCGAGGTGCTCGTCTATCCCGACCTGCCGGCGGCGCGCCGCCTCGCCCTGGCCGTGCGCAGCGGCCGCTTCCGCGCCGAGGGCCGGCTCACGCGCGGGCCCCTCGGCCTGGGCACCGACTTCGAGTCGATCCGCGACTACGCGCCCGACGACGACATCCGCCAGGTCAACTGGCGGGCGACGGAGCGCCTCGAGCGCCCGATGAGCAACCAGTTCCGCGTCGAGCAGGACCGCGAGATCATGCTGCTGCTCGACGCGGGGCGGCTGATGGCCGCCCCGCTCGACAGCCGCACCCGGCTCGACGCGGCGGTGGACGCCGCCGTCGCGGTGGCGCTCGTCGCCGACGTGGTGGGCGACCGGGCGGGGACCGTTGCGTTCGACCGGGTCCTGCGGCGGCGCCTGAGCCCGCGGCGCGCCGGCGGTGACGCGATCGTGCGCGCGCTCTTCGACCTCGAGCCGGTCAGCGAGGAGCCCGACTACGAGCTCGCCTTCCGCACCGTCGAAGGCGCCAAGCGCTCGCTCATCGTCGTCTTCACCGACCTGCTCGAGGAGGCCGCCGCCCGCCCGCTGCTCGACGCCATGCCGGTCCTCACGCGCCGCCACGCGGTGATCGTCGCGAGCGCCACGGACCCCGACCTCGACGCCGTGGTCCGCGCCCGGCCCGCGACGCCGCGCGACGTCTACGCGGCGGGGGTCGCCCTCGACGTGCTCGCCGCGCGGGCGCGCGTCGCCCGCGCGCTCGAGGCCGCCGGCGCCCGCGTCGTCGAGGCCCCGGCGGGCGCGCTCGGCGCCGCGTGCGTGCGCGCCTACCTCGCGGCCAAGGCCGCGGCGCGGCTCTGACGCGGCGGCCGCCCCCGCCAGGCCACGAGCCCCCAGTAGAGGACGCCGAGGCCGATCCCGACGACCAGCGCGAGGGTGAGCCCGGGCGCCGAGCCCGTGACGAAGCCCTCGACGAGCCCGGCGAGCACGAACCAGGGGATCGTCCCCAGGACGATCTCGATCGCCGGGCGGGCCTCGGCGCGCAGCGACTCCCCACGGGTCAGGGAGCCCGGGTCGATCATCGCCCAGCCGAGGCGCAGGCCGGCGGTGGCCGCCACCACGATGATCGACAGCTCGAGCACCCCGTGGGCGACGACGAGCGAGAAGAAGCGCTCGGCATCCCCGCCGCCGATCGACAGCCCGGCGAGCGCCCCGATGAAGCCGCCGTTGAAGATCTCGACGGCCGCCGTGCCGAGGCCGGCCAGCATCCCGCCGGCGACCGCCAGGAAGGAGACGCGGATGTTGTTCGTAAGGATCGCGGAGGCGAAGGCGGCCTCCTCCTCGAGCGAGAGCGATCCCGCGCCCGCGCCCGACCCCGGCTCGGCGGCGCCCTGGAACTCCGCGGGCACGATCCCGATCGCGGCCGCCGGGTCGTCGAGCGCCCACAACCCGGCGAGGAGCATCGGCACGACCAGCAGCAGCGCGGCGGTGAGCAGCGGGACGGGCCGCTCGCGCACGCGCCGGTAGTAGCCCGTGGTCAGGAAGGAGCGCAGCGAGCCCTCCCCCGGCTCGTCGGCGTAGACGGCCTGCCGGCCGGCCAGGGCGAGCCGCTCGAGCCGCGCGGTGACGGGATCACCGGGGAACGCCCGCCGCGCGAAGGCGAGGTCGGCGGCGACCGCCCGGTAGCGCGCCCCGAGCGTCCGCAGGCGATCCGGCGAGAGGCGCTCGGGCCGCCCGGCGGCCTCGGCCAGCAGCGCCTCGAGCTCGCGCCAGCCCCCCTCCCGCTCGGCCAGGAAACGCTCTAGGGTCACGCCCGTGGAGTATGAGGACCGGCTCACGATCTCCACGCCGGAGGGCGTCGAGCTCGAGCTCACGCTGGCCGGGGTCGGATCGCGCTTCACCGCCTCGCTGATCGACCACACGATCCAGTTCTCGCTGGTCATAGCGCTCATCGCCGGGATCGCCGGGCTCGACGGCCTCGGCACGGAGGGCGCCGCGCCGGAGGTCGAGCCCGATGGCGGCGGCGACGCCCTCGGCTACGCGATCCTCACCCTCCTGAGCTTCCTGGTCTTCATCGCCTACGACATCCTCTTCGAGGTCCGGGCGGCGGGGCGGACGCCGGGCAAGCGGCTCACCGGCCTGCGCGTCGTGCGCGCGAGCGGGCGGCCGGTCGGCTTCGTCTCGAGCGCCATCCGCAACCTGCTCCGCGCGGTCGACGCCATCCCCGGCTTCTACGGCGTCGCGATGACCGTGATCTTCGCCACGAAGCGCAACCAGCGGCTCGGCGACATCGCCGCGGGGACGGTCGTGGTCCGGGAGCGAAAAGGGGGCCGGGCGAAGGAGCGTGCGGCGGCGGCACGCAGCGCGGCGCCCGGCGTCGACACCGCCGCATGGGACGTCAGCGGGATCGGCGCCGACGAGCTCGCGACGGTCCGCCGCTTCCTCGAGCGCCGCGCCTCGCTGCCCGACGGGCCGCGCGCTCGGCTGGCCGCCGACATGGCGGAGCGCCTGCGACCGAGGGTCGCAGGCGCTCCGGAACATCTGGGGCCCGAGCCCTTCCTCGAAGGGCTCTCGGCGGCCAAGGCCGCCCGGGC
>JAUJME010000110.1 GCA_030447005.1 Solirubrobacteraceae bacterium
GTCAGCGGGGACCAGTCGCCGGGCGGCTCCTGCATGACGTCGCCGAGGTGGACGATCTGGCGGCGGACGTTGGGGACCTCGACGCCGACCGCCTGCTTGCCGGGGATCGGCGCCAGGATGCGGATGTCGGCCGCCGCGAGCGCGTAGGCGAGGTCGTCCTTGAGCTGGGCGACCTTGCCGACCTTGATGCCCGGCGCCAGGCGGATCTCGTAGCGGGTGATGTGCGGCCCCGAGACCATCCCGATGACCTGGGCCCTGACGCCGAAGTGGCCGAGCGCCTCGAGCAGCTGGGCGGCGACCTTCTCCTGGCCGGCCGTGTCGGGGCGCGACGCCTGCTCGGTGGAGCGCTTGAGGAAGCGCGGGTCGGGGACGATCCAGTCGAACTCCGGATCGTCGGTGACCTCGGAGCGGTAGCGGCCCTGGGGCGTGAGCTTGGACGGGTCGGCGGTCGTGCGGGTGACGCCGGGCTCGTCGGTGTCGGGATCCTCGGCGAGGCGGGGCTCCTCGGGCTCGTGCTCCGGCTCGGGCTGGGGTTCGGGCTCGGGCTCGGGCTCGGCGACCGGCTCGCCCCCGTAGAGATCCGGGAAGCGCTCGTCACCCGACCAGAAGGTGGCGGCGGCGGGAGCCTCGAAGGTGGTGTCGGCCTCGTCTTCGGCGCCACTCACGGGCAGCGCGCGCGTGACCGCCGACTGCTCGACGGCCTCGAGCGCCGCGAGCTCCTCCGCGGCGGCGCGGCGGCGCGCGACGGCGGCGCTCGCCTGCGTCGTCGTCTCGCGGACGCGCCGGCCCGTGCCCTGGACCACGCTCGCCACGGACGCCCCCGTGAGCAGCAGCACGCCGGCCACGAACAGGAAGGTCGCGATCACGTGGGCGCCGGCAGTCGAGAAGAGCGTGGACGAGAGCCAGTAGAGGCCCTCGCCGAGCGCCCCGCCGTGCGCCTTGGCGAACGCCGCGTCCCAGCCGCGCGGGCGCCCGTCGACGGCGCCGGCGCCGATCCCGAGGGTCCCCGCCGCGAGCCCGAGGCAGAGCGCCGCGAAGAGGCAGAGCCCGCCGGCCCGGAACGGGCGGACGGCCGGCAGCACGGGGCGCAGGACGAGCACCGCCCCCCCGACGAACAGCGCGGCCGGCGCGACGTAGTGAGCCGCGCCGATGAGGAGGCGCAGCCCCTCGACGAGCCCCTCCCCCGCCTCCCCGCCGGCCCAGCCGAGGTAGACGACGAAGGAGAGCAGCACCGCGAGGGCGACGAGCCCCAGGCCCAGCAGGTCGAAGTGGTGCTGCTCGAGCACGGGCAGCCGCGGCGGCCAGGCGGGCGCGCCGCGACGGGCGCGGGGCTTGGACTTCGCGGGCGGCATACGGCGGGCACCCTTTCGGCGCCCTCGGGCCGAACCCTGCCGCAGCGCCCTTTAGGATCAGGGCATGGAGACCTCCGCCCGCCCCGCCCGCGTCCTGATCGTCGAGGACGACGACGACATCGCCCAGGTCCTCCAGCGCTCGCTGCGCCTCGAGGGCTACGAGGTCCGCATCGCGAGCGACGGCGTCGCGGCGCTCGACGAGACACAGGCCTTCCTCCCCGACCTCATCGTGCTCGACCTCGGGCTCCCCCGGATGGACGGCATCGACGTCGCCCGGACCCTGCGCGCCAACGAGGACGACACGCCGATCCTCATGCTGACGGCGCGGGACGCGCTCGAATCCCGCGTGGAGGGGCTCGACGTGGGCGCCGACGACTACCTGGTCAAGCCGTTCGAGCGCCAGGAGCTGCTGGCCCGGCTGCGCGCGCTGCTGCGCCGGCGACCGCCGCGCGGGATGGCGCCGCTGGTGGTCGGCGACCTCACCCTCAACCCCGACACCCACGAGGTCTTCCGCGGCGAGCGGTCGATCGAGCTCACCCAGCGGGAGTTCGAGCTGCTGGAGTACCTCATGCGCAACGAGCGCCTCGTCATCTCGCGCCAGAAGCTGCTCGACGAGGTCTGGGGCTATGACCCCTTCTCGATCACCAACACGATCGAGGTCTTCGTCTCGAACCTCCGGCGCAAGCTCGAGGCGGGCGGCGAGCCGCGGCTCCTGCACACCGTGCGGGGCGCCGGCTACGTGCTGCGGGTGTGAAGGAGGCCGTCCAGCCGTTCCTGCTCATCCCGGTGGCGTTCATGCCCTGGGACTGCTCTTCGCGTACCTCGGGGTCCGCGAGCAGCGCAAGGCCCGCGCGTTCCGCGCGCGAGCGGCACGAGCGACCGGGCTGGTCACCGAGGTCCGCAACCGCTGGGTCGAATCGGTCAACATCGGCGACGGCGGCTCGCTGACGCGCTGCCCCGTCGTGCGCTTCACCCTCCCCGACGGCCGGGAGGTCGAGACGGAGACGCCCGGCGGGAACCCGGCGCCCGCCAAGGAGGGAGCCCAGGTCACCGTCCTCTACGACCCCGGCTCGCCGACGAACGCGCTCATCGACACCCGCTCTGGGCCGACGGGACGACCGGCTGCTTCGTCGCCGTCGGCGTCGTCTTCGCCCTGTTCGGGGCGCTCTTCCTGGCCGGGATGCTCGCGCTGATGTCGGTTGACTGAGCCGAGCCCCTACGTCGTCCGCCGGCTCGAGCGGCGCCAGGTCGCCGTCGGCGTGCTCGCCCTCGCGGGCTACCTGACGGTCGTCGTCGGCGTCATGGACCGGCGGCCGAGCTGGTTCGCGCTCGCGATCGTCGCGCTCGGCGCCTACTCGGTATGGCGCGGATCGATCCTCCTGCGCGTGGACCGCGAGGGTGTCCTGATCGGCCGGGGCTTCGGGTACGCGTACGGAGACTCGCGCCCGCTGCGGGCGCAGGTGCCGTGGTCGTCGGTCGACGAGGTGCTCGTGGTCTCGGGCGGCGTCGGCGAGGAGGAGGTGGCCGTCCGCCTCACCCCCGACGCGCCGCTGCCCTGGGACGTCAAGGGCGTCATCCGCGACCCGGCCAACCCCGATCCGATCGCCTCCGAGCTGCGGACCCCACTTCCTCCCGGCCGGCTCGACCGGACGTCGCTCGCCGCGGCGGTGGCCGGGTTCGGCGGCGGCGTCCCGCTCCTGGACCGGCCGAACGCCTAAAACCCCGCTGAAGATTCGCCTGCAAACCGCGGCACGGACCTACCATCGGAACGTGACGCGCTTGCGCACCGGTCCCGGCAAGCTCTCCGCCGCCTACCGGCGGATCCCGATCCGCTGGCGCCTGGCGGGCGGCTCGGCCGCGCTGACCATGGTGATCCTCATGGGCTTCGCGGCGATCGTCGGAGCCCTGACGACGCAGCGGATCCAGGAGGAGTTCGACGACCGCGTGGCCCGCAGCGCCGACGCGCTGGCCCGCGACCTCGAGGTGCGGATCGAGCGCAACCGCAAGCCGACGATCATCGGCCGGTTCCCACTCCGGGAGTACGCCGCGTCGCAGAGCGCGATCATCCGGGTCGTCACCCGGGACGGCGACATCCTCAGGGGCAGCGACCGCAACGGGCCCTTCTTCCCCGCCCCGGGCTTCGGATTCACCCTGCCCAACTACCAGGGCTACCGGGTGGAGACGCGGCCCATCCTCGTGCGGACCTTCGACGGCCGCTTCGGCGAAGGCGCCTTCGTCCAGTACGCACAGCGCAACTCCGACGTCGAGGCGACGGCGCGCAGGGTCCGCGGGTTCCTGCTGCTCGGCGTGGTGGGCGGGACGGTCCTGGCCCTCCTCGCCGGCCTGGCGACCGCGCGCCGCGCGATGGCGCCCGTCTCCGAGCTCACCGCCGCCGCCCGGCGGATCGAGCGCACGCGGGACACCGCGACCCAGATCCCGAAGCCGGAGGCCGACGACGAGGTCGCCGAGCTGGCCGAGACGCTCGAGGGCATGCTCGACGCCCTCGGCAGCGCGCGCGGCGAGACCGAGGCCGCGCTCGCCCGCCAGCGGGAGTTCGTCGCCGACGCCTCCCACGAGCTGCGCACGCCGCTGACCTCCGTCCTCGCCAACCTCGAGCTGCTCGAGGAGACGCTCGAGGGCGAGCAGCGCGAGGCTGCCGCCTCGGCCCTGCGCTCCTCGCGCCGCATGCGCCGGCTGGTGGCCGACCTGCTCCTCCTCGCCCGCGCCGACGCCGGCCGCGTCGCCCGCCACGAGCCGATCGACCTCTCGAGCGTCGTGGCCGAGGCGGCCGGGGAGCTCGAGCCGGTCGCCGGCGATCACGAGCTCCAGGTCGACGCCGCCCCGGGCGCCGTCGTGATGGGCGCGCGCGACGAGCTGCACCGCCTCGTCCTCAACCTGATGGAGAACGCGCTGCGCCACACCGATCCCGGTACGGCGGTCGAGGCGTCGGTGACCCGCGAGGGCGGGACGGTCGTCCTGGCCGTCGAGGACGACGGTCCGGGTATCCCGCCCGAGATGGCCGACAAGGTCTTCGAACGCTTCTTCCGCGGCGCGTCGGACCGCGGCGGCTCCTCCGGGCTCGGCCTCGCCATCGTCCGCGCAGTGGCCGACTCCCACGCCGGCACCGTCAGCCTCGTGCCGCCGCTCGACGGCCGCGGCGCGCGCTTCGAGGTGCGCCTCCCGGAGACCACCCCGGCCCGCCAACCGGAGACCGCGACGACACCGGCCTGAGCGACGTGTCTGGAGCGACTGGCCGGCTTCTGGACGCATGTCCGATTCCGCTGGTTCCGTCCAACCCGTAGCTTCGGCCCCGTCAGGCCAGTCACTACGAGATTCCGGACCGTCGGCGTTGCAGCGCACCGGTCGGGGGAAGGGGCGGGGAACATGGGTTACAAGTGGTAGAGCCGACTCAGCCTTGAAGCTCGATCGAAGAGCGCCCGCCGGGCGCTCTTCGTGTTTCCGGGGCCGTAGACCGTCAGGCGAGGACGAGCGTCCCCTCGCCGGCTCCGCGGAGCTCGGCCACGCGCAGCGCTGCAGGACCCGCGCCGGGGCTCGCCACCGGCCGGAAGAGCCGCGTGCGGAGTTCGGGTCCGGCGCTGGGCGTGGGGCTTGGCGAGCCCGGCCCATGACGCAGCGCTCCTGGCCTTTGCGGCGAGGGCCGACGACGCGGGCAGGCCGCCGCCTGGGCGAGGTCGACGTCCATGCCCGGGAGTGAACCAGCCGCCTTAAAGCGAAAGGCCCCCGCTGGTGAGCGGAGGCCGGTGGTCGCTACTGCTGTCCTCGGTAGTCAGGCCGTGACTACGAGATTCCCGAACCGATGTTGCAGCACCGGGGCGGAGATGAGAGACAGGTTACCCATCGGCATCGCGCTCGCAAGCCCTTAGTCGAACAAACGTCCAGGTGCTGGAACGCAAAAGGCCCGCGCGGTCGAGGCACGGGCCAGCTTTCTGGACGTATGTCCGATTCCGTTCCGAGCGTCCAACCCGTACCTTCTCTCGCGTCAGGCCAGTGACTACGAGATTCCGGACCAAGGTGTTGCAGCACCGAGGTCGGAGGAAGGGGCAGGGGACCATGGCTTACAAGCGCTAGAGCGCCCGACCAAACTTCTTCACGAGTGAGCGCCGAAAGGCGCTCTTCGTGTTTCTAGACCCGTTATCGGCCGCTCCGTAGCGGCCCTTGAGTCGAACAAACGTCCACTAAGCGTTGACCCGCGGCTCCGCGTAAGCCCGGACGCGCTTCTCGAAGGAGAGCTCCGCCTCGAAGTCGGCGTCGTCGGCGTGGCGGAAGCGGATGTCCCGGCTCTCGAGGATGCGGATGAAGAGCTCGACCAGGTCGCCGTCAAGCTGGCTGCCGGAAACGCGGCGGAGCTCCGCCACCGCCTCCTCCGAGGAGACGGGGTCCCTGTACGAGTCGCGCGACGTCATGACGTCGTA
>JAUJME010000013.1 GCA_030447005.1 Solirubrobacteraceae bacterium
CCTTGGGGAGCTCGTCGGCCAGCCAGATCCGGCGCGGGTACTTGTAGTTGGCCACGTGCTCCTTGACGAAGGACTTGATCTCCTCCGGGTCGGCCTCCTGCCCCGACTTGAGGACCACGGCGGCGCCGACCTCCTCCCCGAGGCTCTCGTCCGGGACGCCGATGACCGCGACCTCGGCGATCGCCGGGTGCTCGTAGAGGACCTCCTCGATCTCGCGCGGATAGACGTTGTAGCCGCCGCGGATGATGAGCTCCTTCTTGCGGTCCACGATGAAGTAGAAGCCGTCCTCGTCGCGCTTGGCCATGTCGCCGGACTTGAACCAGCCGTCGCCGTCGATCGCCTCCTCCGTGGCGTCCGGCCGGTCGTAGTAGCCCTTCATCACGTTGTGGCCGCGGATCGCGATCTCGCCGATCTCGCCGTCGGGCACCTCGTTGCCGTCGTCGTCGATGAGCCGCATCTCGACGCCCTCGATCGGGGTGCCGATCGAACCGGGCTTGTTCGGGCGGTCCGGGTGGTTGAACGACGCCACGGGCGAGGTCTCCGACAGGCCGTAGCCCTCGAGCACCTTGCAGCCGTACTTCTCCTCGAAGGCGCGCATGACCTGCTCGGGCATCGCCGAGCCGCCCGACATGCACAGCCGCAGCGAGGACATGTCGACGTCGTCGCCGTGCTCGGAGTGCAGCATCGCGTTGAACATCGTCGGGACGCCCGCGAAGAGCGTCACCTTGTCGCGCTCGATGATGTCGAGCGCCTTGTCGGGTTCGAAGCGCGGGATCAGGGTCAGGCAGGCGCCCTTGTAGACCGCCGCGTTCATGCAGCAGGTCTGCCCGAAGGAGTGAAACAGGGGCAGCGCGCCGAGCATGACGTCGTTCTCGGTGATCTCCGAGAGCGTGTCGGCGGAGACCCGGCAGTTGGTGACCATGTTCGCGTGGGTCAGCTCGGCGCCCTTGGGCTTGCCCGTGGTGCCCGACGTGTAGAGGATCACCGCGGTGTCGCCCTCGTCGACCTCGACGACCTCGCGCGCCGGCTCGGCCGCGGCGACGAGCTGCTCGAACTCGCCCGGCTTGACTGCGATGACCTCGGCGCCGGCCTCGTCGGCGCCCTGCTGGGCGGCGTCGAGGAAGTCGTGCCACGCGACGATGATCTTCGCGCCCGGATCGCTCAGGTAGAACGCCGTCTCGCGCCCCTTGAGCAGGACGTTCATGGGGACCACGACGCCGCCGGCGCGCAGGACGCCGTAGTAGGCGATGGCGAAGTAGGGGACGTTCGGGAGCATGATCCCGACACGGTCGCCGGGCTGGAAGCCCTTGCTCTCGAGGACGCCCGCGAAGCGCGCGGAGCCCTCGTCGAGGAGGTCGTAGGTGACCTCGAGGTCGTCGAGCTTGAGCGCGGTGCGGGTCCCGTGGCGCTCCGCCGTGTCGGTGAGGATGGTGGCCAGGTTTGGACGCATGGCCGATCGGTACCCGGCGGTAGGAACGCTCAAGCCGCGCGCCAGGATGACGATGTAGGGAGCAGCCATGCGTCTCGTCGCCACCCGTCGCATCGAACTGGGCGCCGTCCTCGCCCGCGACGTCACAGTCGGATCGAGCGGCCGTGCGCTCCTGCGCGCGGGCGTGCCGATCTCCGAGCGCTACCGCCAGGCGCTGCTCGACAACGGCTTCAACGCGGTCTACATCCAGGACGAGCTCTCCGAGGGCATCGAGGTGACCCCCGCCCTCTCCGAGGAGACGCGCACGCAGGCGGCGGAGTCGCTCACCCGCGCCTTCGCGACCGTGCCCGCCGCGTCCCAGGCGCGCAAGGGCCTGCCGGCCGCGGCGATCCTCGAGCTCGAGAACATCGCGAACCTGATCGCCAACGAGATCTCCGAGCACGGCGAGTCGGTCATCGCGCTCTCCGACCTCGCCGCGGCCGACTCCTACACGCTCCAGCACTCCATCGACGTCTGCGCCGTCGGACTGATGATCGCCAAGCGGCTCTTCGACGAGAACGGCCGCGTCGACTACCGCGGCGACCGCGTCTACGACAAGCTCGAGCACTGGCTGGCCAAGCTCGGCGTCGGCCTGATGCTCCACGACGTCGGCAAGGTCGCGATCCCCGACGAGATCCTCAACAAGCCGGGCCGCCTCGACGAGGAGGAGATGGCCCTGGTGCGCTCGCACCCGCTCGTGGGCGTCGACCTGCTCTCGAGCGACGCGGTGTCGCCGCTGGTCAAGGCGGTCGTCCGCTCCCACCACGAGCGCTGGGACGGCGGCGGCTACCCGCAGGGCCTCTCCGGCACCGACATCCCGCACTTCGCGCGCATCGCCGCCGTCGCCGACGTCTTCGACGCCGTGACCAGCGAGCGCCCCTACCACCCGGCGGCGCCCCAGCACGTCGGCCACGACGTGGTCAACCGCAACGCGGGCACCCAGTTCGACGTCGAGGTGGTCGAGTACTTCAACCGGGTGGTGGCGCCGTACCCGCCCGGCGACGAGATCGTCCTGGCCGACGGCCGCACCGCCGTGGTGGTCTCCTGCCCGCCGGAGGACCTCAGCCGCCCGCTCGTGCGGGTGGGCTACGCGGCCGACGGCACGCGCGTGGAGCCGGAGGAGATCGACCTCCTGGAGCGCGACGAGCTCCTCCCGGTCGCCGCCGTGCCCGTCGCCGCCTGAGCGACCCGTATCGTGGCCGCCGTGCTGGCGGTCACCGGGTGAGCGGCGCGGGCGAGGCCTGGGTCTACCTCCTGCGCTGCCGCGACGGCTCGCTGTACTGCGGCTGGACGAGCGACCTGCCGCGGCGGATGCGGGCCCACGCCACGGGGCGGGCAAGCCGCTACACGGCCTCCCGCCGCCCGCTCGAGCTCGCGCTCGCGATCGCCCACCCCGACCGCTCGGCGGCCCGGCGCGAGGAGGCCCGGATCAAGGGCCTGCCCAAGCCGGCCAAGGAGCTATGGGTCGCGGAGATGGCTCGTGTCGTTCCACAGCAGGACGACGCGGCGCTCGCGCTCGAAGCCGAGCTCGCAGACCGCGGCGGTCGAGAGCGCCAGCCGGCCGCCGGCTGAGGGGTCGAGCTCGGCCCAGCGCGCGGCGAGCACGCGCAGCAGGTGGCCGTGGGCGACCAGGGCGGCGTGCTCGGCGCCCGAGGCGAGGACGCGGGCGATCACCCGGTCGGCGCGCTCGCCGACCTCGGCGGCCGACTCGCCGCCCGGGCAGCCGTCGCGCCACTGGTCCCAGCCCGGCCGCCCCTCGCGGATCTCGGGCGTGGTCAGGCCCTCGTAGTCGCCGTAGTCCCACTCGCGCAGGTCGTCGTCGGGGCGCGCGGCGGCGCCCAGGCCCGCCAGCTCGGCGGTCCGGCGCGCGCGCAGGAGCGGGCTGGTGAGGACGAGGCCGATGGACTCGCCGGCCAGCCGAGTGCTCGCGGCACGGGCCGCGCGCTCGCCCTCGGGCAGCAGCGGCAGGTCGGTGCGCCCCGTGTGGCGGCCGCTGCGGCTCCATTCCGTCTCGCCGTGGCGGATCAACACGATGCGCACCCGACGGTGCTGCCCGCACCGGCCCCTCTCCAAAAGCGGGCGCGTCTGCGGTAGCTTCGGTTCGTGGAGGAGCTCACCCGTGCCGAGCGCCGGCTGCGGCTGTGGCTGTGGCTGCACGCCGGCCTGAGCGCGCTCTTCATCCTCGGCTACCTCGCCGAGGCGCTCTTCGGAGGGGCGGCGTTCGCCTACGTCGTGAACTCCGTCACCAAGGACGCGCTGCTGGTCGCGCTCTCGGTCCTCGCCGCCGCCGACGTCCGCCGCCGCGGCTGGCTGACCTACCTGATCGTCGGAGCGCTGCTCGTCCTCGCCGCGACGAACCTCCTGATGATCCTCCTCGGCGGGCGGCCGCCGGTGACCCTGCCGTTCGGGATCGAGATCCCGGCCCGTGCGGCCGGCGCGGCGTGGATGGCCGCCGACCTGGCCCTCGCCGCCCTGTTCGGCTGGCTGGGGCACCGGGCGCTGCGCGAGCGCCACGGGCTCGCGTGGTTCGGGCCGGTGACCTGGCCGACCTTCGTCGCGCTCGCCGACGTCATCGTGGAGGGGCCGGCCGAGCCGCTCGGGCCCGAGGACATCGGCCGCAAGGTCGACGGCTACCTCGCGAAGCTCGGCCGGTGCAGCACGCTGCGCATCCGCGGCGCGTTCCTCCTGCTCACGCTCCTGCCGGTCTTCTGGGCGCGTCTGCCGCCCGCCCTGATGAGCCACGAGGCGCGGCTGGCGTTCCTCAAGCGCCGCTTCGTCGCCGACGTTGCCGGCCGGCGCCTCCCGCGGCTGCTGGCGAAGGCGCGCGACGCCGTCCAGGCGGCGATCCGCGCGGCCTCCCAGTTCACCTACCTCGGCTTCTACGGCGACTCCGCCACCCACCCGCGCGTCGGCTACAAGCCCTACTCCGAGCGCGCGCCGGAGCCGCCGCAGACCAAGACCCCCGACCTCGAGATCGTCGAGCAGGCGCCGCCCGAGGCCGACGTGGTGGTGATCGGCAGCGGCGCGGCCGGGTCGATCGCCGCGTACCGGCTCGCGGAGGCGGGGCGCAGGGTGCTCGTGCTCGAGCGCGGGCCCTACGTCCGCCCGCGCGAGTTCGAGGAGGACGAGGTCGGCATGTACCTGCGCCTCTACAACGAGGGCGCGCTCACCCTGGCGAGGGACTTCCGGCTCCAGGTCCTTCAGGGCATGTGCGTCGGCGGCTCGACGGTGGTCAACAACGCGGTGTGCTTCGACCCGCCCGAGTCGGTGCTCGAGGCGTGGGCCGATCGCGGGATCGACGCCGACGGGCTGACGGCGGGCGTGCAGGCGGTGCGCCGCCTGCTGAAGGTCTCCCCCGCCCCCGCTTCCGCCTTCTCGGAGGGCGCACTGCGGCTCGGCGGCGACGTGGTCGAGCTCAACGCGCAGGGCTGCCTGGGCTGCGGCTACTGCAACATCGGCTGCCGCTTCGGGCGCAAGCTCTCGGCGCTCGACGCGGTGCTCCCCGAGGGGCAGGCGGCGTTCAAGGGGCGACTCGCGATCCTGCCGGAGTTCCGGGTCGCGCGCATCGAGCACCAGGGCGGCCGGGCGCGCGCGGTCGTCGGCGCCGACGGGACCCGGATCCGCGCTCGGACGGTCGTCCTCGCGGCGGGCGCGCTGGCGTCGAGCTGGATCCTTCAGCGCTCGGGCCTCGGCGGCCCGCGCGTCGGCGAGGGCGTCCACTTCAACGTCAACTCGCCGCTGACCGCGGAGTTCCCCGACGCGGTCGACACCTTCGACGGGCTCCAGATGTCGCACTCGCGCTGGCACGACGGCGCCCTCATCGAGACGTGGTTCAACCCGCCCGCGACCCAGGCGCTCGCCATGCCCGGCTGGTTCGAGGACCACGACCGCAACATGCGCCGCTACCGCTACATGGCCTGCGGCGGCGTCCTGGTCGGGACGACGACGCCGGGATCCGTCCGCGCGGGGCGGCGCGGGCCCAAGCTCGACTTCAAGCCGTCGCAGAAGGACCTCGGCACCGTGGTCGACGGGCTCCAGGCCCTCGGCAGGCTCTACCTCGACGCGGGCGCCTGCAAGGTGATGCCCGCCACCTACGCCTACCACGAGTTCACCGAGGCCGCCCAGCTCGGCGCGCTCGACGGCTACGTCCGCGACAACTCCGACCTGATGCTCACCACCGCGCACCCGCAGGGCGGCAACGCGGTCGGGTCCGTCCTCGACGCCGACTTCCGCGTGCGCGGGACGGAGAACCTCCACGTCTGCGACGCCAGCGCCTTCCCCTCGAGCGTGACGGTCAACCCGCAGCTCACGGTGATGGGGCTCGCCCACCACGCGGCCGGCCGGATCGCCTGACGGCATGGAGTCGGTCGTCGTGGTCGGCGCCGGCGTGTTCGGCGCGTCGCTGGCCTGGCGGCTCGCGCGGCGCGGCGTGGCGGTGACGCTGGTCGACCAGTTCGGGCCGGGCGACCCGCGGGCGTCCTCGGGCGGCGAGTCGCGCCTGATCCGCTGCGGCCACGGCGCCGACCCCGACTACACGGCCTCGGCGCGGCGGGCGCGCGGGCTGTGGCGCGAGCTCGAGGCCGAGGCCGGCGTCGAGGTGATGGAGGAGTGCGGCGTCGTCTGGTTCGCCCGCCGCGACGACGGCTGGGAGGCCGAAGCCCTGCCGACGCTCGCCGCGCAGGGCATCCCGGGCGAGCGGCTCGAGCCGGGCGAGGCGGCGCGGCTGTTTCCGGCGCTGGGAATGGACGGGCTGGCCTGGGCGCTGCTCGAGCCGGAGGCCGGCGTGCTGCGGGCGGAGCGGGCGGTGCGCGCGCTGGCGGCCCAGGCGGTCGAGCACGGCGCGCGGCTCGAGCGGGCGGTGGCGCGGCCCGAGGACGATCGCGTCCTGCTCGACGACGGGCGCCGCCTGGAGGCCGACCGCGTCGTGTGGGCGTGCGGGCCGTGGCTCGGCGTGCTGTTCGCCGGGCTCGTGACGGTGCGCGCCACCCACCAGGACCTCTACTTCCTCGACGGCGGGCCGGCGTGGCGGACCCCCGGCGTGCCCGGCTGGATCGACTACGACGGGGCGATCTACGGGACGGGCGACCTCGACGGCCACGGCGTCAAGATCGCCCCCGACTCAGAGGGCTCGGTGCTCGACCCGCGCGATCCCCTCCCCGCCCCGGATCCGGCCACCGAGCGCGAGGCCCGGGCCTACCTCGCCGAGCGCTTCCCGCCGCTGGCGCTCGCCCCGCTGCGCTCCGCCCGCACCTGCCGCTACGAGCTCACCGCCGACTCGCACTTCGTCGCCGCCCCGCACCCCGAGCAGCCCGCGCACTGGCTCTTGGGCGGCGGCTCGGGCCACGGCTTCAAGCACGGCCCGGCGCTCGCCGACGCAGTCATCGGCGCCCTGCGCGACGGCGCGGCGCTGCCCGCTTCCTACGCGCTCGGCGAGCGGGCGCCCGGCCGGTCGCTGCGAACGGCCGGCTCGAACGCGACCGAGGGTGGTACCTCCTAGGCCTTCGCCGCCTCCTTGCCGCCGGCCACCTCGAGCTCCCCGTCGGCGAGCCGGCGGCGCAGCACCTTCTTGTCGAACTTGCCGACGCTCGTCTTGGGCACCTCGTCGATGAAGGCGAAGGAGTCGGGGACCTGCCAGCCCGCCATGCGCCCGGCCAGGTGGCGGCGCAGGCCCGTCGGGTCGGGCCGCTCGCCCTCGGCCAGCACGACGCAGGCCAGCGGGCGCTCCGTCCAGCGCTCGTCGGGCATGGCGATCACCGCCGCCTCGATGACCGACGGGTGCTCCATGAGCTCCGTCTCGAGCTCGACGGAGGAGATCCACTCGCCGCCGGACTTGATGAGGTCCTTGGCGCGGTCGGTGATGAGGACGTAGCCGTCGGGCGTGACCGCGCCGATGTCCCCCGTGCGCAGCCAGCCGTCGTCGAACTTGTCGTCGCCGGAGGGATCCTCGTAGTAGGAGCGTGCGATCCACGGTCCGCGGACCTCGATCTCGCCCGTCGACTCGCCGTCCCACGGCTGGACCTGGCCCTCGCCGCCGATCAGGCGCAGCTCGACCCACGGCATGATCCGGCCCTGGGTGACCCGCGACGCCCAGTGGGCCTCGTCCCCGGCGTCGTCGTGCTCCGCGGGCGGGCGGGCGACCGTGCACAGCGGGCTCGTCTCGGTCATCCCCCAGGCCTGCAGGATCCGCACGCCGTGGCGCTCGAAGCCCTCCATCAGCTTGCGCGGCACCGCCGCGCCGCCGCAGATGCCGCCGCGCAGGCTCGAGAGGTCGGGCTTCTGCTCGTCGGCGTGGCGCAGGAGGTCGCCGAGCACGGTCGGGACGCCGGCGATCAGCGTCGCCCGCTCGGCGGCGATCGCGCGGGCGAGCGGGGCGGCGGCCACGAAGCGGTTGGGCATGATGAGCCCCGCGCCGGTCATCGCCGCGGCGAACGGCAGCCCCCAGGCGTTGACGTGGAACATCGGCACCACCGCGACGACGCGGTCGCCGCCGCTCAGGCCGACCGAGTCGGCCATGCAGACCGCGGTGGAGTGCAGCGCGACGGAGCGGTGGGAGTACAGGACGCCCTTCGGGTTGCCGGTCGTCCCGCTCGTGTAGCAGAGCGCCGCGGCGCTGCGCTCGTCGGTCTCGGGCCAGTCGTAGGCACCCTCGCCGGCCTCCTCGAGCAGCTCCTCGTAGCGGTGGACCTCGCCGCGGCGGCCGAGGCCGCCGTCGTCGCCGTCGCCCATGATCACGTAGTGGCGGACGCCCTCGAAGCCCCCGGCGAGCTTCGCCAGCGCGGGCGCGAGCGAGTCGTCGACGAAGATCACGCGATCCTCGGCGTGGCCGACGATGTAGGTGATCTGCTCGGGGAACAGGCGGATGTTGACCGTGTGCAGGACGGCGCCGAAGCTCGGCACGCCGAGGTAGAGCTCGAAGTGGCGCTGGCTGTTCCAGCCGAAGGTCGCCACGCGGTCGCCCGGCTCGACGCCGAGGCGCTCGAGGACGCGGCCGAGCCGGTCGACGCGCCCGGCGACCTCGGCGTAGGTGGCGCGCGACGGCGGCGCCGGGTCCTCCTCGAGCGTGACGACCTCGCGGTCGCCGTAGCACGCCGCCATCCGCCGGCGGATCGCGCCCACGGTCAGCTGGAAGTCGTTCTGCATCAGACCTTCGAGCACGGGCTCTCCTCCTCGTGGCTTGCGTGCAATCGTCGCGCTCGGAGCGCCCGCGCACAAGGGGCGTGCCTCCCGGGCGCCGGACGTCTACGGTTGCGCCGATGCACGGCCTCTACGTCCTCGGCGTCGGCCTCGACGCGGGCCCCGCGGCGGTCGGCGAGGCCGTCGCGGCGCCGCTGAGCGCGCGCCACGTGGCGGTGCACGAGCTGCCCTCGCCGGCTTCGCCGCTGACCGCGGCGCGCCACGCCGGCACGACGATCGAGCCGGCCCCGCTGGTCGGCGACCTGCGGCGCGCCGCCGACGCGACGGCCCTCGTCGTCTCCTCCGGGGGCGGGCCGCTCGCGCCGCTGACCGTCCGCTACACCGCCCGCGACCTGGCGCGCGAGCTGCGGCTCCCGGTCGCGCTGGCCGTGCCGGCCGCCCGCGACGCGGTGGGGCTGGCGCGGATGGGGCTCGAGTCGGTGCGCGGCGCGGGGCTCGCCGTCGCGGCGATCGTCCTCACGGGCTGGCCCGACCCGCCCGACCGCGTGCTGCTCGACGAGCGCCGCCTGCTCGGCGAGCTCACCGGCCTGCCCGTGGTGACCTTCGCGGGCGCGAACGACGCGCGCGCCTGGCCGCTCCAGGCGTGGATGCGGGCCGCGCCGGCCGCGCCGGCGCTCTCCGGGCCGGCCCCGGGCGTCGCGCCGGTCGCCCCGCCGACCGCGGCGGCGACGGCGGCCGCCGCGGCGCCCGCGGCCTCGCGGACGCCGGTCGCGCTCGACCCCTACCGCGAGTGGCCCGCGCGCCCCGTCGGCGACCCCCGCGCGACGCCGCGCCCGCAGATCATGGCCGCGATGCTCGAGATCGTCGGCGCCGAGGGCCCGATCCTCGCCTCCCGCGCCTACGCGCTCTACAACCGCGCGTCGGGCGGCAAGAAGCTCACGACGATCGCCCGCGCCCCGCTCTCCTCCGCCGTCCACTGGCTCGCGCAGGAGCGCAAGGTCGTCCTCACCAAGCGCGACGAGATCCCGTGGCAGGACGACGACCTCGTCCGCCTCCCCGACACCGCGCCGGTCTGGGTGCGAGAGCTGGGGCCCCGCACGCTCGAGGAGGTGCCGCTCGACGAGGTGGCCGAGCTCATGCGCCGCCTGGGCGCCCGCGACGCGGCGGTCGCCAAGCGGGCGGTCCTCGAGGTCTACGGGCTCAAGCGCCTGACCACCCGGGCGGACGAGTACCTCGGGCTCGCGTACGACCTGGCGGCCTCGGGCTAGCCCGGCCCCGCGGCGGTGCGGCCCTCCGTGGCGATGAGCAGGACCCGGCTGCCCGGATCCAGGTAGCGCGACCGGGCCGGATCGGCTGCCAGGCGCTCGAGGGCGGCGAGCGGGGCCGCTCCCGACTCGCCGATGGCCAGGCCGGCACGGCCGAGCTCGCGCATCGCGGCGCCGGCCTGCTCGTCGGTCACCACGACGGTGGCGTGGATGCCCGCGCTGAGGGCCGGCCACGCCGCGGGTGAGACCTCGGCGCAGTCGAGGCCGGCCATCGCGGTGCCCGGGGTGGCGACCCGTGTCGGCCGCCCCGCGCGCAGGGAGGCGGTGAGGCAAGCGGCGGCGGCCGGCTCGGCGCCGAGCACCGGGACGCCGGCCCGTGCGCCGTGGCGGGCGGCGGCCGCCGCGAGGGCGCCGACGCCGACCGGCACGACGACGAGGTCGAAGGCGGCCTGGGATGCCGTTTCGTCGAAGAGCGTGGCGTAGCCGTCGATCACCCAGTGCGCCGGGGCCGAGTCGCCGACGTCGGCGATCACGAGCGCACCGGGCGCGGCGCCGGCGAGCTCGGCCTGGGCGACGGCCGCCTCGTAGTCGCCCTCGACGACGACCACCTCGGCCCCCTCGGCGGCGATCGCCTCGCGGCGGGCCGCCAGCGACCGGGCCGGCAGGAAGACCCGGCAGCCGAGCCCGCGCCCCGCGGCGACGCGGGCGACCGCCCTGCCGTGGTTGCCGGCGCTGGCCGCGACGAGCGTCCGCGTGCCGGGGCGCTCGCGCAGCGCGCGCTCGATCGCCCACGAGGCGCCAAGGACCTTGAACGCGGGCAGGCCGAGCCGGTCGGACTCGTCCTTGACGAGCACCGCGCCCAGCCCGAGCCGCGCCGCGACGGCGGGGAGCTCGCGGACCGGCGTCGGCGCGTAGCCGGCCAGCCCGCGGTGGAAGGCCTCGGCGTCGCGGCTCGGCGCCGGGACGCGGCCCGGGTCGACCGCCGGGTTGACGAGGACGCTCACGCGCAGAAGGAGGCGGCGACCTCGGCCAGCGTGCGGGCGACGACCTCGGCGTCGGCCAGGCTGACCCACTCCTCCGCGGCGTGGGCGCCTTCGCCGCCGGGCCCGAAGAGGACGGTGGGGATGCCGGCGCCCGCGACGAAGGCGGCGTCGGCCCAGTAGCTGGCGCCGGCGATCCGCGGCGGCGCGCCGGTGACCGCCTCCGCGGCCCGGCTCACGACGCCGACGAGCTCGGCGCCCGCGTCGATCTCGAACGGGTCGCGGACGAGCAGGGTGCGCTGCTCGGCCTCGAGCTCCGGGTCGGCGGCGCGGCAGCGGTCGAGCAGCTCGCCGAGCTCGCGCTCGACGCGCTCGCCGGTCTCACCCGGCAGCGTGCGGCGCTCGAGCCCGACGACGCAGTGGGCCGGGTAGCTCGACAGCTCGGCGCCGCCCTCGATCAGCGACGCGTGCACGGACGGACGGCCCAGCAGCGGGTGCTCGTGGCGCCCGAGCGCCCGGTCGAGCTCCCCCAGGGCGGTCAGGACCGGGCCGGCCTTGACGATGGCGTCGACCCCCAGGTGCGGCCGGGAGCCGTGCGCCGAGCGCCCGGTGACGCGCACCTCGCTCCAGACGAAGCCCTTGTGCGCGACGGCGACCTCGAGCTCGGTGGGCTCGGTCACGATCGCCGCGTCGGCCGCCACGGCGCCCAGCGCCTCCCGCACGCCGAGGCTGGCGTGCTCCTCGTCGGCGACCGCGGCGACCACCACGTCGCCGGCCAGCCCGCGCGCCGCGGCGTCGCGCGCGGCGATCAGCGCCGCGGCGAGGCCGGCCTTCATGTCGTACGCGCCGCGCCCGTACAGCCGGTCGCCCTCGACGCGCGGCACGTGCGGGTCCGTCATCTCCTCGACGCCGACGGTGTCCGTGTGGCCGCACAGCAGCAGCGTCCGCCCCCCGCCGCTCCCGCGGGCGCGCAGCAGGGTCGTCGGCCGCCCCGGGGTCGCCTCCAGCACCTCGGCCTCGAGGCCGGCGGCCCTCCCCCAGCGGGCGACGTGAGCGGCGATCTCCGCCTCGCCCGCGCCCCCGGGGACGAGGGACGGGTTGACGGAGTCGATGGCGACGAGGTCGCCGACCAGGGCGCTCAGATCACGGATGATCGAAGGGCCCCGGGTGCGTCCACTCCCCCGCGACCATCGTCGCCTCGACGCGCACGTCGCCGAGCTCCTCGGGCGGGCAGGTGAGCGGGTCGCGGGAGAGCACGGTGAGGTCGGCGTCGAAGCCGGGGGCGAGGCGGCCGCGGCGGCGCTCGCTGTGCGAGAGCCAGGCCGGGCCGGCGACCATGGCGCGCAGGGCGCGGTCGGCGTCGAGCGCCTGCTCCGGGCGCCAGGGCGGCCGGTCGTCGGTCGTGCGCGCCACGCCGGCGTGCAGGCCCGCGAGCGGGTCGAGCTCCTCGACGGGCGCGTCGGAGCCGTTGGCGAGCACGGCGCCCGAGTCGGCGAGCGCGCGCCAGGCGTAGGCGAGCTCCGCGCGGTCGCCCCAGTAGTCGTCGGCGAGGTCGCGGTCGGAGGTCGCGTGGGAGAACTGCACGGAGGCCGCCACGCCGATCGAGGCGAAGCGCCCGACGTCGTCGGGGTGCAGCACCTGGGCGTGCTCGATCCGCGGCCGCAGCCCGAGCGGCGCCCACTGCGCGCGCGTCGCGGCGAAGGCGTCGAGCGCGTCCCGGTTGGCCTTGTCCCCGATGGCGTGCACCGCCACCGGGAAGCCCGCGCGCGCGGCGCGGCGGACGATCGCCTCGAGGGCCTCGCGCGAGGTGATCTCGACCCCCGTGCCGTCGAGCATCAGCGCGGTGCGCGACGCGAGCGTGCCGTCCATGAACGCCTTGAGGTAGCCGACCCGCAGCCGCTCGTCGCCGAAGCCGGAGCGGATCCCGACGTCGGAGAGCTCGTCCATCAGGTGATGGGGCAGCGACTGCCAGACGCGCAGCGGGAGCTCGGCCTCCTCGCGCAGCCGCTGCCAGACGGGCAGGATCCCCAGCCAGCCGTCCTTGTCGTGGATCGCGGTGACGCCGCGGGCGGCGGCGACCGGCAGCGCGGCGCGCATGGCCTCGAGCATCTCGTCGGCCGACGGCTTCAGATAGCGGTCGCGGAAGCGCCAGGCCGCGTCCTCGCGCAGGACGCCCGACGGCGCGCCGTCCGCCCCCAGCTCGACCACGCCGCCCGGAGCGTGCAGATCGCCGCCCGCCCGCGCCAGCCCGGCCGTGCTCAGCCACAGCGAGTGGTAGTCGCGCGCCCACAGCGCGACGGGCCGGTCGCCCACGGCGGCGTCGAGTGCCTCGCGCGCGGGCTTCTCGGCCCACGCGGCGTCGCGCCAGCCCAGCCCGCGCACCCAGCGGCCGTCGCCGACCCCCGCCGCGGCGCCGGCCACCCGCGCCACGGCCTCCTCGCGCGACGCACAGCCCTCCAGGCGCACCTGCCCGAGCCCGATCGACCAGGTGGCGAAGTGGGTGTGGGCGTCAGCGAACCCGGGGAGGACGCACCGGCCGCCGAGGTCGACCTCCGCGACCTCGCGGGCGCCGGGCGCGTCGTCGAGCGCCGCGACGCGGCCGCCGGCCGACGTGAGGCTCTCCGCCGCCGGCCGCGCGGCGTCGAGCGTGCGGATCGTCCCTCCGGCGAGCCGGATCAGTAGTAGTCCCCGTCCTCGGCGCCGGCGCCGGGCGCCTGCTGCGGCGCCTGCCCCATGCCGCCCCGGCGCGAGAGCGCGTCGGCCGGCGGGAGGCCCGCTTCGCCGCCCGGCCGGGTCGGCGCGAGCGACGGCACGCTGCCGTCGGCGGCGCGGACGTCGACCTGCTGGTGCATCGTCGTCGGGTGCAGGTAGCAGAAGAGCTGGTAGCGGCCGGCCACCCGCGCCCTCCAGGAGAACCGCTTCCCGCCCGACAGGGTCGGCGAGCCCATCGAGCGCGGGCCGTTGGCGATCGAGACCTTGTGCGGCACGGTGTCGGCGAAGCGCCAGGTCAGCGTCGTGCCCTCCGCCACGGAGAGCCGCGGCCGGCTGAAGGTCGCGAAGACATTGATCAGCGGCCGCGCCGCGGGGCTCTCGTAGCGCCTGAGCTTGCCGCGCGGCTCGGGGAGGTCGACCGGCCGGCCGCGGTCGTCGAGCTCGGTGAGCGGGACGACGACGTGCGGCGGATGCTCGCGGTGCGGGCCGTCGAGCTTGTCGATCCGCGCGTCGGAGGGCAGCGGCGGGCAGCGCTCCTCCTTCGCCCTGCCCGGGGCGATGTAGACGTGGTAGACGCCCATCACCCCCGGGTGCGCCCACTGGGCGTCGTAGTAGGCGGTGATGTCGAGCTTCTCGCCCTTGTGAACCACAGCCCCGCGGCGCGACGTGTACCACCCGGTGTTGATCGGGCCGGGCTCGTGCAGCAGCGGCTTGACGCGGTAGGAGATGTAGTCCGGCGTTCCGTAGGAGGGGTCTGAGTCCATCAGCGTCCGCCCGCCGCAGGCCCGCTGGCGCAGCGCGATGTTGTGCGCGCCGCCGTGCAGGTGGGCGCCGCCCGCGACGATCCGGCCGTCCTGCGGGACGGTCCAGGTGTTCGTCCGCCGGTGCACCGAGCCGGGCGCGCCGCCGCCCGAGATCCCGTAGCTGGGCTCGTTGCGGCACTCGGTCACCCGGATCCAGTGCGGAGTGACCGGCGTGAGCCTCCGGCCGGTGACCACCCGCATCCGGTACTGGACGTAGACCTTCTGCGTCCGCGACTGGTGGCTCATGAGCATGGTCTGCATCTTCCAGCGGTCGCCGCGGCGGACGCGGTAGCCGTAGCCCGGCGGCAGGTCGAGCGACTGGTTCTCCTCCCCCGTGCCGTAGAACGGCTCGCCGAAGCGGGCGCCGCAGCGGGTCTGGCGGTCGCCCGGGAAGCGGCCCTGGTTGAGGAAGACGACGTGGTGGAGCATCACCTGCTGGATGGTGATCGGCCGGTTGCGCGCGTCGACCAGGCGCGCGTGCATCTGCGTGATGTGGCCGTTCACTCGAGGCGAGCGGACGATCACCTTCGGGCGCTCGGTGGCGAAGGAGCCCATCGTCACGGGCCCGTGGCGCATGGTCACCGTGCGCTCGGCGGCCGCCGCGGCGCCCGCCCCGGCGCCCAGGCCGGCCAGCGCGCCCGCCGCGGCGAGCAGCGCCCCCATCGTCTTGCGTCCCATCCAACGTCCTCTCAGGCCGGTCCTTGTGCGGCGCACACCGTACGCGACGGAGCGCCGGGCGCGTGCAAGACCCCATCCGGTGCGGCGGCGAAGGTGGCGGTCGAGCGCCGCCCGCCGACCCCATGGCCGAGGTCAGTCGAGAGGAACCGTCGCCTCTCGAGCCGTGAGGGTCGCGCCGGCGCTGGCGGCCACCACGAGGCCGATGGCGACGCCCTCGAGCGCGCTGAGGGCCTGGGCGAGGAGCACGAAGCCGGCGAGCGCCGCGACGCCGGGCTCGAGGCTCATCAGCACCCCGAAGACGCGGGCCGGCATCCGCCGCAGCGCCTCGAGCTCGAGCGAGTAGGGGATCACGGACGACAGCAGGGCGACCGCCGCGGCGGCCGCGAGGAGCTCGGGCTCGAGCAGCGCCGCCCCGCCGTCGGGGATGCCGAACGGGACGACCGCGAGGGTCCCGACCACCATCGCCAGCGCGAGCCCGCCGCCGCCCGCGAACGCCCGTCCGACGCGGGCGCTGAGCAGGATGTAGGCCGCCCAGAAGGCGCCGGCCAGCAGCGCGAAGAAGACCCCGAGCGGGTCGAGCCGCTCCGATCCGCCCGACAGCAGCAGGATCCCGGCGGCCGCCAGCACGACCCACACGAGGTCGAGCGCCCGGCGCGAGCCGGCGACCGCCACGCCGAGGGGCCCGACGAACTCGAAGGTGACCGCGATCCCGAGCGGGATGCGGTCGAGCGCCTCGTAGAAGGCGAGGTTCATGCCGCCGAGCGAGAGGCCGAAGAGCGCCGCCATGCCGAGCTGCCCGCGGCTCAGGCCGGCGACGCGCGGGCGCCACGCCACGAGCAGGACCACCGCGGCGATCCCGAGGCGCAGCAGCACGGTGCCGGCCGGGCCGAGCTCGTCGAACAGCGACTTGGCCACCGCGGCCCCGAACTGCACGGAGCAGACGCCGCCCAGGACGAGCCCGATCGGCGCGGCGCCGACGCCTGAGCGCTGAGGGGTCACGCGCGGCATGCTCACAGGCCGGCGGGGGTACCGGCGTCGTGGGTCGCTACAGGTGTCGTCCGATCAGGCCGATGTAGTGAGCAGGCTCACACACCCGGCCGTAGATACCACAGAGGGGTATCTACAATGGAGGCACGATGACTTCTGAACGAGCACAGGCCTACGGTCGGGTCGTCAAGACCCTCGACGACATCGGCGCCGTCAAGCTGCTTCCCGAGGAGGAGCAGCGGATCCGCGACGCCGCCGACACCCTCCTCTTCTGCGAGTCCCCCGACGCCCCCGGGGCGCGCGAGGCGCTCGCCGACATCGAGGAGCTCGCCCGCCACCTGGCGGGGACGGATCGCTGGACCGACGAGCGCGCCCGCGCGCTCTCCGACGACGTGACCGCCTGCGGTCCCGTCGCGCAGCTCGCCTAGCCGAGCCCCCTAGCCCGCGCGCGCCGGCGCGCGGCGCTCGAGCGCCGCGTACAGCGCCGCCGTCTGGCGCGCCACGTCGGCCCAGTCGAAGCGCAGGACGTGCTCGGAGGCCTCGGCCACCAGCCGGTCGCGCAGGGCATCGTCGAGCAGCACCCGCTCGATCATCCGCCCGAGCGAGCGCGGGTCGCGCGAGCGGAAGCGCAGCCCGACGTCGTGATTGGGGACCACCTCGCGCAGGCCCCCCGTGTCGGCGACGATGCACGGGCACCCGCTCGCCATCGCCTCGAGCGCGACGAGGCCGAACGGCTCGTAGATCGAGGGGACGACCGTGAGGTCGGCGATCCGGTAGAGCGAGTGCAGGACGTCGTCGCCGATCCAGCCCATGAAGGTGCCGCGGCCGGCGATCCCGAGCCGCTCGGCCTGGGCCTTGAGCTCGGCCTCGTGGGTGCCCGAGCCGGCCACCAGGAAGCGCACGCCGCCGACCTTGCGGATGATCCCGTTCGGCCCGCCGAGCGCGTCGAGCGCGAGCTGGAAGCCCTTCTCGTAGACGAGCCGGCCGACGAGCAGCACGAGCTTCTCGCCCGGCGCGGCGAACCGCGCGCGCAGCGCGTCGAGGTCGGCGACGGGCTGGAGGTCGAGGGGGTCGATGCCGTTGGGGATGACCGCGACGCGGTCCTCGGCGATCCCGAAGACGTCGGCGACGTGGCCGCGCATGTAGTGCGAGCAGACGATCACGCCGTCGGCGCGCCGGGCCATCCACGTCTCCACGCCGTGGATGTGGGCCTGCGGATGGGTGTCGACCCAGCCCTGGTGGCGGCCGTACTCCGTCGCGTGGATCGTGGTCAGGTACGGCACGCCGAAGCGCTCGGCCAGCCGCGCCGCCGCCGAGGCGACGAGCCAGTCGTGGCCGTGGATGACGTCGGGCGCCAGCCGCTCGACGAGCACCTCGCCGGCCTCGCGCATGTCGACGTTCATCCGCTCCACCCAGGCCACGAAGCGATCGAGGTCCTGCGGCCACTTGGGCTCGCGGACCCGGTGGACCGTCACCCCCGCGCGGTCCTCCTCGACCGGCAGCCGCGCGGTGCCGCGGGTGAGGACGTGGACCTCGACGCCCTCGGCGACCAGCCCCTCGGCGAGCTTGCGGACGTGCCGCGCGAGCCCCCCTTCGACGATCGGCGGGTACTCCCAGCTGAGGATGAGCGCGCGCGTCGGCATGGCGCGGCCCGACTCTACTCCGACGTTTCGCGAGCGGGCGGCTGGAAAGGGTACGAGGCGACCGCAAACCGATCCACAGGAGGCCACGTGCCCAGCGTCCCGCAGCCCATGAACGACGACCTCATCCAGGTCCGCCACCTCAACCACTACCAGTTCAGCTGGGTCGCGGGCGAGGCCGGCGCGCCCGGCACGTTCACGCTGCAGCTCGTGCTCGACGAGGGCGCCTGGGAGGAGGTCCTCACCATCAACGTCGACGACGCCGACCCGCTCCAGGAGATGCTGGCGCGCGCCGAGACCGTCTTCTACGACATCGAGCGCCGCGTGCTCATGTTCGGCACGTCGAAGGTCGGCCACGCCGTCTGAGGCGGCGGCGCGGCCTTCCAGCAGCGATTCAGCGGCAGGTGCGGATCGTGCGGGTCTGCTCGAGCAGCACCCGCCGGCCGCCCGGCCGGACGATCCGCCGCGCGATCCGCAGCCGGACCGTCG
>JAUJME010000111.1 GCA_030447005.1 Solirubrobacteraceae bacterium
AGAAGCGCATCAACCCCTCGACGGGGCGCATGGACCGCAGCGGCGAGAAGAACCTGAACCCGTTCGACACGCACGCCATCGAGGCGGCCATGCAGCTCAAGGAGGGCGGCCAGCTCGGCGTCGACGAGGTCATCGCCGTCACGATGGGCCCCGACTCCGCCATGCGCGCGCTTCACAAGGCCGTCTCGCTCGGCGCCGACCGCTCCGTGCACCTCTCCGACGAGGCGCTCGCCGGCTCCGACGTCAACGGCACGGGCTACGCGCTCGCCCAGGCGCTCGCCTCCGAGCAGCCCGACCTCGTCCTGCTCGGCCAGCAGTCCGACGACGGCGAGTGCTACACGATCGGCGCCGTGGTGGCCGACCACCTGCAGATGCCGTCGCTCACGCAGGTCATCAAGATGGACGTGCAGGACGGCGGCCTGCGCTGCGAGCGCCAGGCCGAGTACGGCTACGACACCGTCGACGTCGAGCTGCCCGCCGTCATCTCCGTCGGCGACGCGATCAACGAGCCGCGCTACCCGTCGCTCAAGGCGATCATGGGCGCCAAGAAGAAGCCCCTCGAGAAGGTCGGCGCCGGCGACGTCGGCATCGCCCCGGACCGCGTCGGCTACGAGAACGCCCGCGCCCGCTGCGGCAACTTCCACGCCCCGCCCGCCAAGTCCGCCGGCCAGATCATCGAGGACGAGGACACGAACGAGACGGTCGAGAAGATCGTCGCCTGGCTCGACGAGAGGAAGCTGATCTAGATGGCCGACATCCTGGTCTACGCCCTGCACTACGAGGGGCACTTCAACAAGAACTCGCTGGGCGCCGTCACCGAGGCCGCCCGGCTCGCGAGCCAGATCGGCGGCGAGGCCCACGCGCTCGTGCTCGGCTCCTCCGCCGAGCTCACCGACGACCTGTGCGGCCAGCTCGGCTCCTACGGCGCGGCGAAGGTCTACCGCGCGGAGGGCCCCGAGGGGCTGGCGCAGCCCGTCGTCGACGCGATGGCCAGGGTCATCACCGACAACGGCCACGGCTACGCGCTCTTCGGCGGCGGCCTGCTCGGCTTCGAGATCGGCGCCGGCCTGGTCGCCCGCCTCGACGCGGGCGTGACGATGGAGGTCACCAACGTCCGCGCCGAGGGCGGCAAGCTCATCGCCGAGCGCCCGATCATCCAGGACTCGAGCATCTCCGACGTGGAGTACCGCTCGTCCGTCGGCGTGATCATCGGCCGCCTGAACGCCTTCGAGGCCGACGCCAACCTGGGCGCCGGCGCGGCCCCGGTGGAGGACGTGCAGTACGAGCTCTCGCCCTTCTCGCAGAAGGCGACGATGGTCGCCCGCGGCGAGCAGCGCGGCGCCAACGTCAACATCGAGGACGCCGACATCCTCATCGCCGGCGGTCGCGGCCTCGGCAAGGCCGAGGGCTTCGAGGCGCTCGAGGAGCTCGCCGGCACGCTCGGCGGCGCCGTCGCGGCCACCCGCGCGGTGGTCGACGCCGGCTGGTACTCCTACTCCGCCCAGATCGGCCAGACGGGCAAGACCGTCGCGCCGAAGCTCTACCTGGCGGCCGGCATCTCCGGCGCGATCCAGCACAAGGTCGGCATGCAGTCCTCGGAGAACATCGTGGCGATCAACAAGGACTCGAACGCCCCGATCTTCGAGTTCTCCGACCTGGGGATCATCGGCGACCTCAACAAGATCGTCCCCAAGCTCACCGAGGCCGTGAAGGCCAAGAAGGGCGGCTGAGCGACCCATGGCCGGAGCCAACGGCAACGGCGCGCACCACGCGCCGATCGACTTCCCGCCGCCGGTCGACGTCCAGCGTGAGTTCATCAAGCGCGAGCTCGACGACGAGGACGAGCGGATCGAGGTCGGCGTCGCGATCGTCGGCGGCGGCACGGCCGGCCTCGCGTGCGCCAACCGGCTGCTCCAGCTGCTCGCCGACGACGAGGAGACGCTCGAGCGCCTCGGCGAGGTGCCGGTGGCGGTCATCGAGAAGGCCAAGACCTGCGGCGGGCACAACCTGTCGGGCGCGGTCATGCGCCCGGCGGCCCTGCAGGAGCTCTACCCGGACATGACGCGGGAGCAGTGGCGGGAGGAGGGCTTCGCCTTCGGCGAGGTCGTCAAGGAGTCCGTCTACATGCTTCCCAACGGCAAGGCGAAGCTGAAGATCCCGACGCCGCCGCCGTTCAAGAACCACGGCAACGAGGTCGTGTCGGTGGCCGCGCTCGCGCGCTTCCAGCAGCGGACGGCCGAGGAGGCCGGCGCCTACGTGCTCACGGAGACGTCGGCCAGCCAGCTGCTCGTCGAGGACGGCCGCGTCGTCGGCGTGCGCACCGGGGACAAGGGCCGCGACCGCGAGGGCGAGCCGAAGGGCAACTTCGAGCCCGGCACGGACATGACCGCCCAGGCGGTCGTGCTCGCCGAGGGCTGCTGGGGCCACCTCACCGGCGCGGCGATCAAGGAGTTCGAGCTCGGCAAGGGCAACGAGCCGCAGGTCTGGGAGCTCGGGGTCAAGGAGGTCTGGAAGGTCCCCAAGCCGCTGGACCGCATCATCCACACCATCGGGCCCTGGCCGCTCAAGCTCTCGAGCAAGTACGGCCAGATCGGCGGCACCTGGCTCTACCCGATGAAGGACGAGAAGACGGGCGACGACCTCGTGTCGATCGGCTTCGTGATCGACCTCGAGTACGCCGACGCCACCACCTCGGCCCACGACCTGCTCCAGCTCTTCAAGCTGCACCCGCTGGTCAAGGGCATCCTCGAGGGCGGCGAGCGCGTGGCCTGGGGCGCCAAGGCGCTGCCGGCCGGCGGCTACTGGTCGATGCCCAAGCTCTCCATGCCCGGCGCGCTGCTCGTGGGCGACGCGGGCGGGATGGTCGACACGGTCGCGCTCAAGGGCGTGCACCACTCGATCAGGTCGGGCCACCTCGCCGCCGAGGCGATCTACGCGTCGCTGAAGGCGGGGTCCTCGGACTTCTCCTCCTACGAGACGGCCATCGAAGAGTCGTCGGTCGGCAAGGAGCTCTACCAGGTCCGCAACACGCGCCAGCCGTTCCAGAAGGGCTTCATCCAGGGCGGCCCCATCGTCAACCTGAGCATCGTGACGAAGGGCAAGCTCCCGCCGGGGCGCTGGTCGTGGCACCGCAACGACGCGCGCGAGATGTTCATCGGCGACACCGCGAAGAAGTATCCGAAGCCCGACGGCAAGTACACGTTCGACAAGCTCTCGAGCGTCTTCATCACCGGCAACGCGACGCGCGACGACGCCCCGAACCACATCCGGGTGCAGAAGCGCGTGCCGCGGGTGGTCGCCGAGACGTGGCAGTACATGTGCCCGGCCGGCGTGTACGAGATCCCCGAGGACGCCGAGGGCGACCACGTCGACGTGACGGTCAACTACACCAACTGCGTGCAGTGCGGCGCGATCACCGCCAAGGGCGGTCGCCTGACGACCCCCGAGGGCGGCGACGGCCCGCTCTACCAGATCACCTAGCAGGGCCTCGCGTTCGCGAGGGAACGTCGGGGCCGCCCGGGTTGTCGAAACTCGGGCGGCCTTCGCGCGTTGGGGGATCCGTGAAGCGAAGCGCGATCCTCCCTGCCCTCCTGCCGGCGCTGCTCGCGGCCGCCGCGCCCGCGGCGGCCTCCGCCGCCGCCAAGCCGCGGGCCGCCGCCGCCGTCACGGAGTGCCGCAGCGCGCTCGTCCAGGCCGAGCGCGCGATGGTCGTCCAGGGGCGGATGGCGTCGGTGCGCGGTACCGCGCGGATGCAGATCCGCTTCGACCTCCAGGCGCGCGTGCCCGGCAGGCCGCGGTGGACGAGGCTCGCCGCGCCCGGCTTCGCCACCTGGTATTCGTCGGAGGGCGCGCCGGGCCGCTTCGTCTTCTCGAAGCGCGTCGAGAACCTGACCGCTCCCTCGACGTTCCGGATGGTCGTCCGCTTCCGCTGGCTCGACGCCGACGGCCGGCGGATCGCCGTCGCGCGCCGGGTGTCGCGCGGCTGTCGCCAGGCCGACCTGCGCCCGGACCTCGAGCCGCGCCGGGTGACCGTGGCCACCGGCCCGACGCCGGAGGAGCGCCTCTACGTCGTGCCCGTCCGCAACTCGGGCCGCTCGGCCGCCGGGCCGTTCTCCGTGACCCTCACCATCGGCGGTGTCGCGCAGCCCGCCGAGGCGGTCACCGGCCTCGAGCCGGGCGAGGTGCGTGAGCTCCAGATCGTCGCGCCGGCCTGCCGGCCGGGCGCCGTGATCGGGGTGCGGGTGGACGCGGACAGCACCGTCGACGAGTCCGACGAGGCCGACGACGAGCTGCTGCGGTCCTGCCCGGGCGGCAAGGCGGGCAAGCCCTAGGCGGTCAGGACGGGCCGGTCCGGCACGTCGGGGCCGGCGATCGGGGCGGAACCGGCGACCTCGACGCGGTTCCGGCCCCGGGCCTTCGCGCGGTACATCGCGGCGTCGGCATCGCGGAGGAGGTCTTCCACCCGTTCGCCGCCGCGGGCGACGGCGATCCCGATCGAAGCGCGGAGTGCGACCCGCCGCGCATCGAGCTCGATCGGTAGCGCGACGGCCGCGGCGATCCGCTGGGCGAGCAGCAGGAAGTCGCCCTCGGACGTCAGGTCCTCGGAGAGCACCGTGAACTCGTCGCCGCCGAAGCGCGCGACGGTGTCCTTGGTGCGGACGACCGCCTCGAGCCGGGCGGCGATCTCGTTGAGGACTCGGTCACCGGCCTGGTGGCCGAGCGAGTCGTTGACCGCCTTGAAGTGGTCGAGGTCGATGAACAGGACGGCGGTGCCGGTCGGGTTGCGCTGCCTGCGCGCGAGCGCGATGGCGAGGCGGTCCGCGAACAGCGTCCGGTTGGGCAGCCCGGTCAGCGGGTCGCGCAGCGCCCGGGCGCGGGTTCGCTCGTTGAGCCGCCAGTTGGTCACGGCGGCCACTCCCGCACAGAGGATGAAGAACCCGTGGACCAGCGCCCAGGCCCAGGGCTGCGACGACGCCGCGGCGTGGTCGAAGGTGCTCCGGGGATCCACGGCGCCCATGACGCCGTGGTGGAGCACCACGTACGCGAACGCCAGGCCGAAGGGGATCCAGTCCTCGTACATGGCGAGGACCGTGACCATCACGAAGAACAGGAAGTGCGCCTCGATCCGCCCTTGCCAGACGTGCACGAGCACCGCCGAGGCCGTCATGAGGCCGATCGCGACCGCCGCCGAGGCGACCCGCGGCCTGCGCCGGGCCGCGGCCGCGGCGAGCGGGAAGGCGGCGACCAGCGCCCCCTCGACCAGGGCGTGCAGCGGCGAGGCGCCCTGCGTGAGGGCGAAGGCGACGAGTCCGGCCACGAGCGCCCAGAGCAGGCCGAGCAGCGCCCCGTGGCGCCGCTCCCACTCCTCGGGGGGCAGCGTCCGGCCATGTGGGAGGAGGCCGGCGAGGCGCCGCTGAAGATCGCGTGGCATGGCTGCCTCTTAATCGACCTGCGGGCCTCTCGCTTGACCGGTATCCGGAGCGGCGGCGCGGCAGATTCACGCGGCTAGACTGGAGCGACCATGAAGACCGACATCCATCCCGAGTACGTCGAGGCGCACGTCCGCTGCACGTGCGGCAACCAGTTCACGACGCGCTCCACCGAGGCGCAGATCAACGTCGAGATCTGCTCCAACTGCCACCCGTTCTACACGGGCAAGCAGAAGCTGGTGGACACGGGCGGCCGCGTCGAGCGCTTCCAGCGCCGCGCCGCCAAGCGCGCCCGCGGCGAGCGCTAGGC
>JAUJME010000112.1 GCA_030447005.1 Solirubrobacteraceae bacterium
GCGCGCGAGACGGAGTCCGCGGCGCTCGAGGGCGACGCCGCGCACCTGCGCACGGACGCCTACACCTCGCTCGGCGTGCTCGTCGGCCTGATCCTGGTCAAGATCACCGGCGAGACGTGGATCGACCCGGCGGTCGCCCTCGTCATCGCCGGCGCGATCGTCTTCACCGGCGTGCGCATCCTGCGGGGCTCCTGGCGCGTGCTCGTCGACCAGGCGCTCCCGGACGACGAGGTCGAAGCGATCCGCAAGTCCATCGAGGTGTTCGCCGGCCGGGGCGTGCTCGGCTACCACAACCTCCGCACGCGCCGGGCCGGCGCGCGGCGCTACGTCGACCTCCACGTCCAGTTCCGCTCGGGCACGTCGCTCGAGGCCGCCCACGACATCGCCCACGCCCTCCAGGACCGCATCGGCGAGCGGCTGCGCGGCGCGGACGTCCTCATCCACCTCGAGCCCGAGGACCGGCTGCGGCCCGGGACCGAGCTGCGCGACGACGCCCCTATCGCAGGTTGATCGCGGCCGAGAGGGCGACGGCGAGCAGCACGAACGCATAGCCCTGATAGCCCGAGACGAGCAGCAGGACGAACGCGATCAGGCAGATCGCGACGGTGACGAGCCAGGCGATGCGGGAGAGCGGCACGCCGGGAGTATTCTCGCTGGGCCCGGATGACCCCTGCCCTGACGCCCGCGCTCGCCCTCGGCTACCTGCGCGAGCTGTCGGCCGACGTGCGCGACGGCGTGGTGCTCGGAGCGCGCGGCGAGCTGCTCGCGGGCGAGCCCGCGCTCGCGCCGCCGGCGCGCGACGCGCTCGCCGCCATGGGCGCCGCCGCCGAGGCCGAGGGCCGCTGCGCGGAGGGGGCGGCGTTCGCCGCCCGCGGGCCCGACGCGGCGATCGTCCTGGTGACGGGCGCCCAGGCCCTCGACGGCCTCGTCCGCCACGACCTGCGGCTCGTGCTCGCCGACCTCGGGGCGGCCCCCGCGGAGCCGCCCGGCCCGGCGGCCGCCGTGCCCCTGGAGGTTGTGAAACGGCTCTGCTCCGCGGCGCAGCACGCTCCGGGCGGCTGATCGAAGAGGTTTCCGCGGGCGCCAATCCGCGCAAAATGCGGGAGTTCCGCGTGCCCGGGACCGGCGGCGTCCGAGCCGGTTGTTAGCTTCGCCGCCCACGATCCACGCCGTAGAGCCAAGGAGGACCCATGACGAAGTCGGACTTCATCGAGAAGGTCGCGTCGACGAGCGATCTCAGCAAGAAGGACGCGACGGCCGCCGTCGACGCCGTCATCAAGGAGCTCGAGAGCGCGCTCAAGTCGGGTGAAGAGGTCAACTTCACCGGCTTCGGCAAGTTCCACGTCGCCGAGCGCGGCGCCCGCGAGGGTCGCAACCCCCGCACGGGCGAGACCATGGAGATCGCCGCCAGCCGCGTCCCGCGGTTCACCGCCGGCTCGGGCCTCAAGAAGGCCGTCAAGAGCTAGCGCCGGTCATGCCGGGCGCCGGCGAATCCGCGCCGGCGCCCATCTCGTTCGGCGATCGCCTCGCCGCCGCCGTCGCGCGGCGCGAGTCCCAGATCGTCCTCGGGCTGGACCCCGACCCCGCCCGGCTGTGGCCGGGCGGCGACGGCGGTCGGGCGGCGCCCGCCGCGAGCGCCGGCGCCGGCGCCGCCGAGGCGGCCGGCCGCGCGGTCGCCGCGCACTGCCGCGCCGTCATCGCCGCGGCGGGCCCGGCCTGCGTCGCGGTCAAGCCGCAGCTCGCGTGCTTCGAGCGCCTGGGCGCGCCGGGCTGGGCGGCGCTGGCGGAGACCGCCGAGGCCACCCGGGCGGCCGGCCTGCTGCTGCTCGCCGACGGCAAGCGCGGCGACGTGCCCGTCAGCGCCGCGGCCTACGCCCAGGCGCTCACCGGGCAGACGCCGGCGCCCGGCGGCCCCGTGGTCGGCCTGGGCGCCGACGCCCTCACCGCCAACCCGCTGCTGGGCGCCGACGCGCTCGCGCCGCTGCTCGACGGCGCGCGGGCCGCGGGCGCCGGCGTCTTCGTCCTGGTGCGGACCTCGAACCCGGGCGCCGCCGACCTGCTGGACCTCGAGCTCGCCGAGGGCGGCCCGCTGTGGGAGCGCCTCGCCCGGCTCGTCTCCCGGATGGGCGTCCCCGGGCCGCAGTCCGGCCTCGCCGACACGGGCGCCGTCACCGGCGCCACCGCGCCGCAGCACCTCGAGCGCATGCGGGAGCTGATGCCCGCGGCGCCGTTCCTGCTGCCCGGCGTCGGCGCCCAGGGCGGCGACGTCGCGGCGCTGGCGCCCGCCTTCGCCCCCGGCCGCGCGGGCGGCCTGGTCACCGCGTCGCGCTCGATCGTCAACGCGCACGAGACGGCGGGCGGGGCGCCGGGCGCGGCCGCGCGCGCGGAGGCCGAGCGCCTGCGGGAGCTCGCCTGGGTCCTCGGGTGAGCCGCTCGGCCCGCGAGTATCATCCGTCGCGATGACCCGTCGCACCCCCGCGCGGCTGCTGGCGCCGCTCGCGCTGGTCGCGGTCGCCGTGGCCCTCATCGCCGTCGTGTCCGGTGGCTCCCTGGGCGGCGCCGGGAGCTCCGGCGCGCCGACCTCCGCCGAGCAGGCGAACCCACAGGCGACGCCCGCCGCCGGCGAGCCGACGCCGCGCACGCGCCGCACCTACACCGTGCGCCCGGGCGACACCCCCTCGGGCATCGCGGAGAAGACCGGCGTCCCGGTCGAGCGGCTGCTCGAGCTCAACCCCGACGTGGACGCCCAGTCCCTCCAGACGGGCGCGAAGCTCAAGCTGCGGTGAGGCGCACCGGGTCCATCCCGGCGGCGCTGCTCGTGCTCGCCGCCACGCTGCTCTGCGCCACCGCCGGCCCCGCCTCCGCTGCGGACCCACCCGACGTCTCGGCGCCGAGCGCCATCGTGGTCGAGATCTCCACGGGCGATGTCGCCTTCGAGCGCCGCGCCGACGCCCGGCGCCCCATCGCCTCGGTGACCAAGCTGATGACCGCCCTGCTCACCCTCGAGGGGCGCAGGCTGTCCGACACCGTGACGGCGACGCGCTACGCCGCCTCCGCGATCGAGAGCCAGATCCGCCTGACCGCGGGGGAGGAGCTGACCGTCGCCGACATGCTGCGCGGGCTGCTGCTGGCCTCGGCCAACGACGCCGCGGCGGCCCTGGCCGCCGACGTCGGCGGCTCGCGCCCGGCGTTCGTGCGGGCGATGAACCGGCGGGCGCGCGAGCTCGGCCTGCGCAACACGCGCTTCGTCGATCCGATCGGCATCGGCGCGGGCAACCGCTCGAGCGCCCGCGATCTCGTCGGCCTCGCCCTCCAGCTGCGGCGCTTCTCCTTCGCCCGGCGCACCGTCGACCGCGCCGGCGCGACGCTCGAGTCGGGCAACCGCACGAGGACGATCTCCAACCGCAACACGCTCGTGCGCGCCGTCCCCTGGATGAGCGGCGTCAAGACGGGCCACACCGCGCGCGCCGGCTACGTGCTGGTCGGCTCGGCGACGCGCCGCGGCATCACGCTGGTCTCCGTCGTCCTCGGGACGCCGAGCGAGGCCGCCCGCAACGCCGACACGCTCGCGCTCCTGCGCTACGGCTTCTCGCAGTACTCCCGCCGGCTCGCGGTCCGCCGCGGCACCGTGCTCGCGCGCGCGCCGATCGACTTCCGGCGGGGCGCCGAGCTCGACCTGGTCGCCGAGCGCACCGTTCGCCGCGTCGTCCGCCGGGGCCAGCGCCTGGGGATCCGCGTGACGAGCGCGGCGCGCGAGGTCTCCGGTCCCATCCGCAAGGGGCAGCGCCTCGGCAGCGCCGACGTGCTCGTCGGGGCCGAGCGCGTGGGCACGGTGGCACTGGTCGCCGCGGGCCCCGTGCCCGCCGCCAGCACGGCGCAGAAGACGAAGGACTACATCACCCGACCGCTGGGCTTCGTCTTGGCGCTGATCGCGGTGAGCGGTAGCGTTGGGCTCGTGGCGCGCCGCAGGTCGTTCGGGAACCGCCGCCGTCCCCGCCGGAGGGCGGAGGCGACGTGATCATCACCGTCACCCTCAACACCGCGGTCGACAAGACGCTCGCGGTGCCGAACTTCCGCCTCGGGCGCCGCCACCGTACGGTCGAGCAGACCACCATGCCGGGCGGCAAGGGCGTCAACGTCGCGCGGGTGCTCAAGACGCTCGGCCAGCCCGTGATCGCCACGGGGCTCGCGGGCGGCGCGACCGGCACGCGGATCGTCGAGCAGCTCACCCAGCTCTCCGTGCTCTCGGACTTCGTGCGCATCCGCGAGGAGTCGCGCACGAACACCGCGGTGATCGACCCGACGACGGGCGAGCAGACGGAGATCAACGAGCGTGGCCCGGCGGTCTCCGAGGGCGAGGTCGAGATGTTCGTCGACAAGCTCCTCTACCTGGCGCAGGGCGCGTCGCTCTGCGTCTTCGCCGGCTCGCTGCCGCGCCAGGTCGACACGGACGTCTACGCGCGGCTGATCCCCGAGCTGCGCCGCCTGGGCGTCGAGACGGTCGTCGACACGGACGGCGACCCGCTGCGCCGGGCCGTCCGCGCCGAGCCCGACGTCATCTCGCCCAACGTCCTCGAGGCCGAGGAGCTCGTCGGCCACGAGTTCAACGACGACGAGGACCAGGCGATCGCGGTGCGCGAGATGGTCGAGCTGGGCGCGCGCGAGGCGATCATGACCGCCGGCGACGGCTGCTACGCGCTGATGGCTCCGGAGGACCGCCCGCAGGGGCCCGTCCCCGCGGCGGGCCACGCCGAGCCCGTCCTCTACCGGGTCCGCGGGCCGGCGCTCGAGCCGCGCTCGACGGTCGGCTCGGGGGACGCGTTCCTGGCGGGGTTCGTCGCCGCCCGCTACCTCGGGCGCCCCGTCGCGGAGTCCCTGGCCTACGGGGTCGCGGTCGGCGCCGAGTCCACCCAGCACCTCGGCGCGGGGATCGTCGATCCCGGCCGCGTCGAGCGCATCCTCGACGAGGTCAGCGTGGAGCGGCCGGTGCTGCGCGCCGAGGTGGGCTAGCGGCTGTCGGGAGAGTGGCGCCCGACCCGTAGACGAGCGCGAGTGAGAACGGCAACGGCCGCTGGTGAAGGCTGACCCTCTCCTCACCAGCCGCAGTAGGCGACGCCCCGATAGGTGGCTCGGCACCGTGGGATCCGTGGCGGTGCGAGTCGGCGCAGTGTCCTGGGCCGCGTCGGGCGCTGCGGACGATTCGACAGGCTCCGCGAGCCCCCGGCCGTTCGCCTCCGCGGCCGGTTTTCCTGCCGGACCCGGTGCTAGCCTCCGCTGGGTGCTTCCGGCCCCACGCGAGCGCACCCGCTGGCCCCTCGGACCCCGTCTTCGCACGGGGTCTTTTCGTCCGCCCCGAACCCTAGGATCCCGCTATGGAAGTTGAGATCGGCCGTGGCAAGAAGGCGCGTCGCGCCTACGGATTCGACGACATCGCGATCGTGCCGTCGCGGCGGACGCGGGACCCCGACGACGTCGACGTCTCGTGGACGCTGGGGCCCTACCGCTTCGAGCTCCCGCTCATGGCGTCGGCGATGGATGGCGTGGTCTCGCCGGAGACCGCGGTGGCCGTCGGCCGCCTCGGCGGCCTGGCGGTCCTCAACCTCGAGGGGATCTGGACCCGCTACGAGGACGCCGACGCGCAGCTCGCGCGGATCGCGACGCTCGACCCCGACCAGGCGACCCGCGAGATGCAGGACATCTACCTCGAGCCGGTCAAGCCCGAG
>JAUJME010000113.1 GCA_030447005.1 Solirubrobacteraceae bacterium
ACGGTGAGCGCGCCGATCTCGTTCTTGGCGATCTCCGCGATGACGGGCGCGGCGCCCGTGCCGGTGCCGCCGCCCTCGCCCGCGGTGACGAAGACCATGTCCGCGCCCTTGAGCGCCTCCTTGATCTCGTCGCGCGACTCCGCCGCGGCGCCCTGGCCGATCTGCGGGTTGGCGCCGGCGCCGAGCCCCTTGGTGAGGTCGTGGCCGATGTTGAGCTTGATGTCGGCGTCCGTCATCTGGAGCGCCTGCGAGTCCGTGTTGGCGGCGATGAACTCCACCCCGGACAGCCCGGCGTCGATCATGCGGTTCACGGCGTTGGTGCCGCCGCCGCCGACGCCGACCACCTTGATGACTGCGAGATAGCTGCCAGCTTCCATGGTGAAGATCTGTCCGGACCTCTAGGTAGGGTTGAGCGTTGCCTAGGTGACTCCGCGCCCGATTGGGGCTGCACGTTAGGGACTTTTCGTTCCCCATGTCAACGCGGCTCAACCCTGGCAAGGCCGGTTGCACCGCCAGAAGTCTCGACCTCGCGTTGAGACTCGCGTCTCTCTCAGCCTAGGGTTGAGGGTTGGCGGGGTCGACGGCCGGCGGGGCCACGTCGCCCGCGGCGGGCGGCGTCGGCGTGGGCTCGGGCTCGATCGGGCCGACCCCGCCCGCGGCGGTCCGCTCCGGGATCCGGAGGTCGAGGTAGACGGCGCCCTGGACCCCCGGCTCGGCGAGCACGCGGGCGGCCGCCGCCCACTTCGCGCGCACCCGGGACGCCGAGCCGAAGATGAGATCAGGGCCCCGGTCGAGCTCGAGGAGCAGCCCCTTCTCGCTCGAGCGGCCACGCTCGACCCGGGCGAGGAGCTCGCGCGGCGCGCCGCCGAGGATCCCGATCATCGCCCGCGCGGGACGGTCCTCCACCCAGGTGCCGGCCGGCATCCGGTCCAGGCGCACGACCGGCAGCTCGCTCGCCGGCGTCAGGCCGCGCAGGAGCCGGCCCTCCCCGTCGGCCGGAATCCGCTGGCCGCCCGCGACGACCATCGCGGCCGGCCGGCGCTCGACCACCTCGATCGCGAGCTTGTCCGGCAGCCGGGCGTCCACCCGGAGGTCGGCGACCGCGGCGTACGGGGCGATCGCCGCCCGCAGCTCGTCCTCGCGGACGTGGAGCGTCGTCATGTCGGCGGCCGCGCGGCGCAGGGCGGCGTGGACCTCGGCCTCGTGGGCGGCGGCGACGCCGGTGACGTAGACGTCGCGGACCCGCACGACGCTCGACTCGCGGACGACGAGATAGAGCGCGCCGATGACCGCGACGGCCAGCCCCGCAACGGCGAGGCGCCGCAACGCCGTGCCTCCCAGCGGGGACCGGCGCGCGCGGGACCGGCGGCGCAACGTGGGAGCCACGGTGTGCATCGGCGTCCCCTTCGACCTCATCGCCCCGATCCCTACCGGCCCACCAGCCGCCGGCCGAGGCCGTCGACGTCCCCGGCGCCGAGGGTGAGGCAGAGATCGCCCGGCCGCAGCGCCGTTCGCAGGTAGGCCTCCGCGGCGTCGAAGCCGGGCAGCCACGCGACCGTCCGGCCGCCGGCCGCGTCGGCGGCCGCCTCGGCGACCAGCAGGCCGCTCACGCCCGGATGGTCCTCCGCGCGCTCGCGGGAGGGATAGACCTCGAGCACCACGACGAGATCGGCGAGCGCGAGCGCCGCGCCGAACCCGGCGGCGTGGCGGGCGGTGCGCGAGTAGAGGTGCGGCTGGAAGACGGCCACCACGCGCCCGGGCTCGAGGGTCCGCGCCGCCTCGAGGGTCGCGCGGACCTCCGTGGGGTGGTGGGCGTAGTCGTCGACGACCTCGGCGCCGGCCCCAGTCCGCCCGAGCCGCTCGAACCGCCGGCCGGCGCCGGCGAAGTCGGCCAAGGCCGCCGCCGCTCGCGCCGGGTCGGCACCCGCCAGCCGACAGGCGGTCAGCGCAGCGGCGGCGTTGAGCGCGTTGTGGACGCCGGGCACCGGCAGCTCGACGCGGACACCGTCGAGCTCGAACGCCGAGCCGCCCGGCCGGAGCTCGGGCGCGGGGACGTCGAAGGGGGTGACGCGGCCGGGCGGCGCGAGCGCCAGCAGCTCCGGCCGCGCCCACACCGCGGAGCGGTCGGCCAGCGCCAGGAACGCGCGGAAGACCTCGTCGACCTCCCGGCGCGACGCGTAGGCGTCGTGGTGGTCGAGCTCGGCGTTGGTGAGGACGGCGATCACGGGCGAGAGCTTGAGCAGCGAGCGGTCGGACTCGTCGGCCTCCACCACGAGCCACTCCCCCTCCCCCCACGCCGCGTTGGTGCCGGTGGAGCGCACCTCGCCGCCGACGAGGTAGGCGGGATCGCGCCCGGCGCCGCGCAGGGCGTGGACGACCATGCTCGACGTCGTGGTCTTGCCGTGGGTCCCCGCGACGGCGATCGTCGGGCGCAGCCGGGTGAGCTCGGCGAGGAGGTCGGCGCGGTGCAGCTCGGACTGGCCGCGCTCGCGCGCGATCGCGCGCTCGGGATTGGACGGCGGGATCGCCGTCGAGACCACCACCTCCGCCTCCGCGGGCACGTTGCCGGCGGCGTGGCCGGCGGCCGGCTCGATCCCCGCGGCGCGCAGCCGGTCGAGGTAGGGCGAGGCCTCCGCGCGGTCCGAGCCCGTGACCTCGGCCCCCAGCGCGCCGGCCACGAGGGCCAGGCCGCTCATCCCGGCGCCGCCGATCCCGACGAAGTGCAGCCTGCGGCCTCGCCAATCCACGCGCCCGGAGGCTAGATCACGGCCCGGCGGGGAAGGGAGCGCTCGATGCCGGCCCATGCCGACTCCATCCGCCGTGTCGCGCGCGAGGCGTTCGGCTTCGACGCCCTGCGCCCCGGGCAGCTCGAGGCCATCGAGGCGGTGGTCGAGGGCCGCGACACGCTGGCGGTCATGTCGACGGGCTCGGGCAAGTCGGCGATCTACCAGATCGCCGGCCTGCTCATCGAGGGCGCGACCGTCGTGGTGAGCCCGCTGATCGCCCTCCAGCGCGACCAGGTCGAAGACCTGCGCGACAGTCCCGGGCTCGCCGGTCGCGCCCGCGACTTCGGCGCCGCCCAGCTCAACTCGACCGTGCCGAAGTCCGAGCGCGACGAGGCGCTCGCCGAGCTCGCCGAGGACGCGCTCGAGTTCCTCTTCCTCGCGCCCGAGCAGCTCGCCAACCCCGACGTCCTCGACGAGCTCGCCGTCGCCAACGTCTCGCTGCTGGTGATCGACGAGGCCCACTGCATCTCGGAGTGGGGCCACGACTTCCGCCCGGACTACCTGCGCCTCGGCGCGGCGGCGCAGGCGCTCGGCAACCCGACCGTGCTCGCCCTCACCGCCACTGCCGCGCCGCCCGTGCGCGCGGAGATCGTCGACCGGCTCGCGCTGCGCGACCCGGCCCTGGTGGTCCGCGGCTTCGACCGGCCCAACATCCATCTGGCGGTCGACCGCTTCTACGACGAGTTCCACCTGCACCGGGCGCTGCTCGACCGCGTCGAGGCCGCCCCCGCGCCGGGCATCGTCTACGCGCCGACGCGCAAGGCGGCCGAGACGATCGCCGCCGACCTCGCGGAGCGCGGCGTGCGCGCCGAGGCCTACCACGCCGGCCTGCGCCCGAAGCTGCGCGACGCGGTGCAGGAGCGCTTCATGGACGACGAGCTGCACTGCGTGGTGGCGACCACGGCGTTCGGGATGGGCGTCGACAAGCCCAACGTCCGCTGGGTCTTCCACTCCGCCCCGGCCGACTCGGTGGACTCCTACTACCAGGAGCTCGGCCGCGCCGGGCGCGACGGCGAGCCGGCCGAGACCGTGCTCTTCTACCGCCCGGAGGACCTGGGGATCCGGCGGTTCTTCGCCGGCACGGGCCAGGTGGGCGAGGAGGACCTCGAGAAGGTGGCCTTCATGGTCGGGCTTGCCGACGGGCCCGTCGAGCCGACCGAGCTGCAGGAGGAGGCCGCCCTCTCGGAGTCCAAGCTGACCACCGCGATCTCCCGGCTGGAGGACGCCGGGGCGATCGAGGTCCTGCCGTCGGGGGAGATCGCCGAGGCTCCCGAGGCCCCCGCCCGCGAGGAGGCGGTCGCCGAGGCGCTCGAGATCGAGGAGCACCGCCGGACCTTCGACCGCTCGCGCGTCGAGATGGTGCAGGGCTACGCGGAGACCACCGAGTGCCGCCGCGCGTTCATCCTCTCCTACTTCGGCGAGCCCTACGACCCGCCGTGCGGCAACTGCGACAACTGCGACGCCGGGCTCTCGGAGGCGCCGCCCGACGACGTCCCCTTCGCCCTCGGCGCCCGCGTGCGCCACGGCTCGTGGGGCGAGGGCGTCGTCCAGCGCTACGACGAGGAGGCGATGGTCGTGCTCTTCGACGACGTGGGCTACAAGACGCTCGCGCTGGCGGTCGTCATCGAGCGCGGCCTGCTCGAGGCGGCCTGACGCGCGCTCTAGGACCGTGCGGCGGCCAGGACCTCGCGGGCGATCTCGCGCGCGGCGTCCGGCCGGGCCAGCGAGCGCGACGCCTCGCGCATGGCGGCCAGGCGGGACGGGTCGGCCAGCAGCGTGCCGACCTCGCGGGCGAGGCGATCGGGCGTGAGCTCTGCGTCGGGGATGACGACCGCCGCGCCCGCGCGCTCCATCCAGCGCGCGTTGGAGGTCTGGTGGTCGGCCGACGCGTGGGGATAGGGGACGAGGATCGCCGGCAGCCCGTAGGCGGCGACCTCGAAGATCGAACCCCCGGCCCGCGCCACGACCAGGTCGGCGGCGGCCAGGGCGCGGCCGAACGGCTGGTAGTAGGGGCGTAGGTCGTAGTGGGGCCCGGGCGGCGTGAGCTCGGCGAAGTCGCGGTGGCCGGAGGTGTGCAGGACGCGGAACGACGCGCCGGCGAACGCCTCGACGGCCGCCTGGTTGATCGAGCGCGCCCCGAGCGAGCCGCCGAAGACCAGCACGCACGTGTCGTCCTCGGCGAGCCCGAACTCCGCGCGCGCGTCCGCCCGGTCGGCGATCGGCGGTGGCACGGGCCGGCCCGTGACGCGGTAGCGGCCGCTGTCGCGCCCCTCGATCGGGAAGGCGAGGCAGACCCGCTGGGCGCGCGGGGCGAGCAGCCGGTTGGTCAGCCCGAGGTGCGAGTCGGCCTCCGTGAGCACGAGCGGGATCCGCCGCGCGACGGCGGCCAGGCCGACCGGCCCCGCGACGTAGCCGCCGCCCCCGAGCACCGCGTCGGCGCGGTGGCGGGCGAGGATGCGGCGGGCGGCGCCGAGCGCCGCGGCGGCAAGGCCGACGGCCCGCGCCGCCCTGAGCGGGTTCGAGCGGCTGATGCCCTCGACGCGGATCGGCTCGAGCCGATAGCCGGCGGCGGGGACGAGCTCGGCCTCGGCGCGCTCGCCGCCGACGAAGGTGACCTCGGCGCCCTCAGCCCGCAGCGCGTCGGCGACCGCGATCGCCGGAACCACGTGACCGGCCGTCCCGCCCGCGGCGATGACGATCCTGGGCGTCACGCCCCGGGCCCCGGCGCTCGGGCACCGCGCGCAGGTGCGCCGAGCCGCCCGACGCGACGTTGAGCAGGATCCCCATCGAGCACAGCAGGACGATCAGCGACGTCGACCCCGAGGAGATGAACGGCAGCGGGACCCCGGTGAGCGGGGCGAGGCCGAGCACGGCGTAGACGTTGAGCAGGGCTTGGC
>JAUJME010000114.1 GCA_030447005.1 Solirubrobacteraceae bacterium
ACCTCGATCGTCGGGCGCTTCCTCGAGCACTCGCGGATCTTCGCCTTCGAGCGCGACGGCGAGGCGCGCGTCTACATCGGCTCGGCGGACCTCATGCCGCGCAACCTCGACACGCGGGTCGAGCTCCTCACCCCGATCCGCGACGAGACGCTGCGCGGCGAGCTGCTCGACACGCTCGAGCGCTGCTTCGCCGACGACACGAACTCCTGGGAGCTCGGCGAGGACGGCGCCTGGACCCGCCGCCCGACCGGGCCCGAGCCGCGCTCGGTGCAGCAGGAGATGATGACGCGCCACTCCGCGCGCGCCGTCGAGGCCGCGCGCTCGGCCTGAGCCCGGCCGGGCGCCTCGGCTCGCGCTTGAAGCGCTCCTTTCAAGTGTGGGGATCCCGCGCCACGGGGAGACCGGGATCTGTGCCCCCTGAGCGCAGCGGTGCCCACCTTGGCCGGCTGCCCGACGAGGCGCTCCTCCGGCGTGTCGCGGAGATCGAAGACGCGCCGTTCGAGGTCCTCTTCCATCGTCACAGCGCCGCGGCGTTCTCGCTCGCCCGTCACATGCTCGGTCCGGTGCGAGCGGAAGAGGCCGTCCAGGAGGCGTTCCTCGACCTGTGGCGGACCGCTTCCCGATACGACCCCTCCCGCGGATCCGTGCGGACCTGGCTGCTCAGCCTGGTCCGCAACCGCAGCATCGACGCGCTGCGCCGCCTCGGCTCACGCGAGCGCCGGGATCTCGCCGTCGCGTCCCTCGAGCAGCGCCTCGCGAGCGAGGAGTCCATCGAAGCGGACTTCGCTCGCCGCGAGCAGGCGGCCAGCGTGCGCGCCGCGCTCGCCACGCTGCCCATCGACCAGCGGCGCGTGCTCGAGCTCGCCTACTTCGGCGGCTGGTCGCAGGTCGAGATCGCCGGCTACCTCGACGTGCCGCTCGGCACGGTCAAGGGACGCGCGCGCCTCGGGCTCAGCAAGCTCAGAGCCGAGATCGACGCGATCGCGCCGGCCCCCGGATGAGCCGCGACGACTGCGCTCAGGTCACCCACGCGGCAGCCTGGGTGCTCGGGTTGCTGGACCCCGAGGAAGCCGAGCGCTACGCCGCCCACCTCGAGCACTGCACCACGTGCCGGCTCGAGGTCGAGCGGCTCCAGCGGGCGGCCGACGCCATGGCCGATGCGGCGCCACCCGCGACCCCGCCCGCCCGCTTGCGGGCTCGGATCATGAGCACCGTCCGCCAGGAGGCCGAGCTCTTCCGCGCCGCGGGAGCGGCAGAGAGCCTCCCGCGAGACGCCCGTCCGGCACGGCCCCTCGCCCGCGGTCTGTCACTCGTGCTCGTCGCGGCAGCGCTCCTGGGCGGCGGAGCGCTGATCGGAGGCGCCCTGTCGGATGACGAGCGCCTGGCCGTGCGGACCATCCCAGGCTCGGTCACCTTCGCCGGAGGTGCGCCACGCGCGCGTGCCGCGATCGTCACCCGCGGCACCGACGCCGAGCTACGGCTCTCGGGCTTCAAGACGCCCGCGAAGGACCAGATCTACCAAGCGTGGTTGGTGCGACCGGTGTCGCAGCCGACTCCGACCGGCGCCTACTTTTCGGTCGGACCGACGGGGGCCACCGCGATCAGCCTGCCCTCGCTTCGGGGCGTGGAGCGGCTCATCGTCACCGCCGAGCGCCGCGGCGGAAGCCGGACCCCGACACCGCCGCCCGTCGTCACGGTCAGGCTCCCCGTTCAGCCGTAGGACTTCGAAGGGCCCGGGCACAGCGACGAGACGCCGGCGGCGAGCTGCTCGACACGCTCGCGCCCTGCTTTGCGACGACACGAGCTCGTGCGAGCTCGGCCTAGTCGTCGTCCGCATCTTCGTCGGGTTCCGGCGAGGCCGCCTCGTCCGCGGCGTCGTCGTCGGCGTTCGCGCGGTCGTCGGCGGTGCCCTCGGCGGCGTCCGCGGCATCGTCCGCGGCGTCCTCGGCGGCGTCCGCGCGGTCGTCGGCGCTCTCCTCGGCCGCGTCGGCGGCATCGTCCGCGGCGTCCTCGGCGGCGTCCGCGCGGTCGTCGGCGGTGTCCTCCGCGTCGTCGGCCGCCTCTCTGGAGTCCGAACCGGCATCCTCAGAGCGCTCCTCCCGGCCATCGCTCCGGGGACGGCCGCCCGTCTGCTCGGGCCCTGCTCCGGGTCCGCCGCCGTCCCGCCGACCGGCTGTCCTCTCCCCTTCGGCGGCCGGGCTGCGCGACGCCGGCGCGCGCGCCTCGCCGTCGTCCCGGCTGCCCGCGAGCGGCCACGCTTCGCCCGGTCGCTCGCGGCCGGAGCCGGAAGCGGGAAAGCCGTCGCTGAGCTGGGCCTCGCCGTCCGCTGCCAGGCCTGTGCCCTCGCCCGCCCGCGCGGGCGCCGGCGCCTGAACGCGCCCGACGGCGGCGACCTGGGCGATCTCTGGCGATCGGCCGGACGACGGGCCCCCCGCCGCCGGCGCGCCACCGGGGCGGATCGCGTCGATGCCACGCCTGAGTGACGGCTCGCCGGCGGCGACACCGACGGCGCCGGCCGCGACCGCGAGCGTCACGCACACCTTCGCGCCCAGGCCGGCGATGCCGGCGGCGGCTCCGCCGCCTGCGGTACCGGCGGGGCCGCCGGCAACGCCGGCGGACCGTGGGAGGAACAACCCGATGGGGAGCATCGCCGAGGCGGCGGCGCGGACGCTGTGCCGGGCGCGATGGATGAGCTGCCTTGCGGCCCCCGGGGCGACGCCCAGCTCGCGTGCGATCTCGACGTGGCTGAGGCCGTCGAGCTCGCGCATCAGCATGGCGCGCCGCTGGCGCTCGGGGAGCGCGCCGACGGCGGCGATGGTCGTCGCCAGGCGCTGGCGACGCTCGTAGGCCTGCGCGGGTGACTCGCCTCCCGCGAGCCGCTCGTCGAGCGGCTCGTCGCTCCCGCCGGGCTGGCGGAGGACGTTCAGCGCGACGTTGCGGACGATCCGATGCAGCCAGGGACGTACGTCGGCGACGTCGGCGGCCGGCCGCCGGAGCGCCCGGTGGGCGTTGAGCAGCGCCTGCTGCACGGCGTCCTCCGCCCGGTCTGTGCCGACGAGGCGCTCGGCGTGGCGGACCAACTCCCCGCGGTACCGGGCCGCGACGACCGCGAAGGCGTCGTCGTTGCCGGCGCGCACGAGGTCGACGAGCCGCCGGTCCGTCTGCAGCCGGAGCAGCGAGGTGCCGGCGAGGCGGCCGGCGCTGAGCAGGGTGGGCGACATCGGAGAAAGGCATCGGCACCTGCCGTCCACCCGCCACCAGAATCCGGCGGGGTGGACGGACGGGCACTCGCCTACTTGATGATCTCCACCTCGGCGAAGACGAGCCCGGCCGGCGTCAGCTCGAGCTCGGCCTCGTGGACGCGGACACCCGCGACCAGGTCGGCCGGGGCGCAGACGTCGTCGTCGTCGCCCTCGGACTCCTCGACGCTGCCGGGGGTGTCCTCGTCCTCGTCGTCGCTGTCCTCGTCGTTGCCGTGGTCGCCGTCCTCGTCATCGCCGTTGCTGTCGCCGTCGCCGGAGCTGCCGCTGCCGCTGTTGGAGCTGCCGCTGCCGCTGTTCGAGCTGCCGCTCCCGCTGTCGTCGTCGTCATCCTTGCCCTGCTCATCCTCGTCGTCCTTCTCGTCCTCGTCCTCGTCCTCGTCGTCGTCGTCGGGATCGACACCGGCCGAGCTCTTGCGCGCGGCGACCGGTTCGTCCTCCTCGTGCTCGTCCTCGGTCTTGCACTCGATCTCGGTCTCGCCGGTGATCGCGCCGGAGACGGTCGAGCCGGTCGGCAGCTCGATCGTCAGGACGCCGGCGGTGAACGAGGCGACCACGCCGACGCGCTCCTTGCCGTCGCGCACGCCGTCGTCGTCGGAGTCGGGATCGAGCGGGTCGTTGCCGGTCGCATCCTCGGTCGCGTTGTCGAGCCCGTCGCGGTCCGCGTCCTCGCGGCCGTCGCTGCGGCCGTCGCGGTCGGAGTCGCGCCTGGCGGGGTGGGTCCGCTCCGCGATCTCGTTGCCGTTGTCGACGCGGTCGCGGTCGCGGTCCTCGTCGCCGTCCTCGAGGCGGTCGCCGTCGGTGTCGGGATCGCGCGGCTTGGTCCCGGACCGCAGCTCGCCCAGGTTGTTGAGCCCGTCGTGGTCCGGGTCGGCGGCGGCGCTCTTCTTCGCGATCGACAGGCCGTGGCGCTTCTCCCAGGTGTCGCGCAGCCCGTCGCGGTCGCGGTCGCCCTTGCCGGCCATGGCGGTGCCCGGAATGCCGAGCAGCGCCGCCGCGGCGATGCCCGCGGCCCAGAGCCTGATGGTGGTGGTGTGCATGTGCCCTCCTGTGGCAACCGGCGATCTGCGTGAGACCCCGGCATTTGCGCCCCGGCCTCGCGGTCCGGGTCGCCGTTTCTGGTGGGTGGTCGATCCTGTGACACCGCTCATCCGCCAAGATCACGCTCGATTCGCGAATTCCTCGCAGGGCCGCGCGGTGGCCGGTCGAAGGAGGTCCGCGTGACCGCCCGACGGAGCCTCACGCGCGCGCTCGCCCTCGCGGCGCTGCCGGCCGCGGGCGCCGCCTTCGCCGCCGCGCCGGCCGCCGCGGCGGGCCGGCCGTCGGTCGCCGCGCTGCAGGTCGCGCTCAAGGCGGAGGGCGTCTACGGCGGCACCGTCGACGGCATCCACGGGCCGGGCACCCGCGGCGCGGTGGCCCGGTTCCAGATGCGCGAGGGGATCGGCACCGACGGCATCGCCGGGCCCCGCACCCGCCGGGCCCTGGGCCGGCGCGGGCGCCCGCGGATCGGCTCCCGGCCGATCCGCACCGGCATGCGCGGGTGGGACGTCGCCGCGCTCCAGTTCTCGCTCGCGGCGCATGGCTTCCCGTCCGGGCCGGTCGACGGCGGCTTCGGGCCGCGCAGCGCCAGAGCGCTGCTGCGCTTCCAGCGCTGGGCGGGGCTCGCGGCCGACGGCGTCGCCGGCCCGGGCACCCGCGCCGCGCTGCGCCGTCCGGCGCCGCGCTCGCCGCTGCGCTTTCTCGCGCCCGTCGCCGGCCGGATCGGCGACCGCTACGGCCCGCGCGGGACGAGCCTGCACTCGGGGATCGACTACCCGCTGCCCGCCGGGACGCCGGTGGCGGCCGCCGGCCGCGGCTGCGTGGCCGGCGCGGGGTTCGACGGCGGCGGCTACGGCAACCTGGTGGTCATCCGCCACCGGCTCGGCGTAACCACCTGGTACGCCCACCTCGCGTCGATCTCGGTGCGTCCGGGCACCTGCGTGGTGGCCGGGAACCGCATCGGCACGGTCGGCTCGACCGGGCGCTCGAGCGGCCCGCACCTGCACTTCGAGATCCGCCTGCGCGGCGCCCTCGTCGACCCCTTGAGCGGGCTGTAGCGCGACGGCGTGAGCGGGTAGGCTCCCGGCATGGGCGGCGGGGACACGTCGGGGCTGACGGTGGGCGGCGATCCGGAGCTGCTCGCGCCCAGCTCCCTGCCCGGCCACCGCATCCTCACCTTCACGCTGCTCAACGAGGGCTCCGACGACGTGGTGATCGGGGCGGGCGAGCTCTCGCTCAGCGACGCCGACGGCGAGCCCGTGCGCGCGACGTTCACCTTCGACCGCGAGGAGCGCCGGGCCGGCACGGCCGTCGAGGCCAAGCGCGCGGCGCTCGCGCCGCGCGGCGAGGTCGGCGTGATCGCCGTCTGGC
>JAUJME010000014.1 GCA_030447005.1 Solirubrobacteraceae bacterium
CTCGCCCGCCGCAAGCCCTACGAGGTCCGCTTCATCGAGTTCATGCCGCTCGACGGCGACCGCGCGTGGGACCAGTCCAAGGTCCTGCCCAACGCCGAGGTCCGCGACCTCATCCACGCGGTCCATCCGCTCGAGCCGATCGGCCGCGCGCCGAGCGGGACGGCGCGTCGCTACCGCTTCGCCGACGGGGAGGGGGAGATCGGCTTCATCTCCCCCGTCACCGAGCCGTTCTGCGGCGACTGCAACCGCATCCGGCTGACCGCCGACGGCCGCATGCGCACCTGCCTGTTCTCCGTCGAGGAGACCGACCTGCGCGGCCCGCTGCGCGCCGGCGCCTCCGACTCAGAGCTCGAGGCGATCGTGCGCGACGCGGTCTGGCACAAGGAGCTCAAGCACCACGTCAACGAGCCGGGCTTCGTGCCGCCCGCGCGGTCCATGTCGCAGATCGGTGGCTGAGCACGCGGTCGCCGTCCTCGGCGTCTCGGACACCCGCTCGCGCGGCGAGCGCGAGGACGAGACGACGGGGATCATCGTCGCGGCGCTCGAGGCGGCCGGCGGCTTCACGATCGCCGAGACCGCGCTGGTCGCCGACGAGCGGGAGGCGATCGAGGCCGAGCTGATCCGCCTCTGCGACGACGTCGGCTGCGCGCTCGTGCTCACCACGGGCGGCACGGGGCTCGCGCCGCGCGACGTCACCCCCGAGGCCACCCGGGCGGTCGCGCCGGTCGACGTGCCCGGGCTGCCCGAGGCGGTGCGCGTGCAGAGCGCGGCCTCGTTCCCCAAGGCCTGGCTGTCGCGCGCGGTGGCGGGCCTGCGCGGCGACGCGCTGATCGTCAACCTGCCCGGCTCCCCGGGCGGCGTGCGCGACGCCCTGGAGATCCTGCTCGAGCTGCTGCCCCACGCGCTGGCGGTCCGCGCCGGCGGCGGCCACCCGCACGGCGGCGTCCCGAAGGTCGAGCCGGCCCCCGGCGCCCCCGGAGGCGAGGACGCGTGATCGACATCGACGAGGCGTGGGCGCTGATCGCCGGCGCCGCCCGCCCGCTCCCGTCCGAGATCCGCCCGCTCCGCGACGCGGTCGGCCGGATCGCCGCCGAGCCGATCCGCTCCCCGCTCGACCTCCCCGGCTTCGACCGCTCGGCGATGGACGGCTACGCCGTCCGCGCCGCCGACACGGCGCCCGGCTCCGCCCCGCTGCGGCTCGCGGGCGCGGTGGCGGCGGGCGAGGACGCGGCCGTGGCGGTCGGGCCGGGCGAGGCGGTCGGGATCACCACGGGGGCGGCGCTGCCCGCCGGCGCCGACGCGATCCTGCGCTCCGAACACGCGACCCTGACCGAGGACGGCCACGTCGCCCCGTCACAGCCCGTCGAGCCCGGCACGTCGGTCCGCTACCGCGGCGAGGACGTCCGCTCGGGCGACGTCCTGCTCGAGGCGGGCGAGCCCGTCACGCTCGGCCGCCTCGCCGTGCTGGCGTCGGCCGGCGTGACCGGGGTGACGGTCCGCCGCGCGGCGCGCGTGCACCTGCTCACCACGGGCGACGAGCTCGTCCCGGCCGGCACGCCGCTCGCGCCGGGCCAGATCCACGACTCCAACGGGCCCGTCCTCGCCGAGCTCATCCGGCGGGCGGGCGCCGAGGTCACCGACCACGGCGCCGCCCCCGACGACCCGGAGGCGATCGCCGCGCGGGTGCGGGCCGCGCTGGCCGCCGCCGACGTGCTGCTCATCTCGGGCGGCGTCTCGGTCGGCGAGCACGACCACGTCAAGGACGTGCTGGCCGGGGAAGGGGTGGGCGAGCTCTTCTGGCGGGTGCGGATCAAGCCGGGCAAGCCGGTGTTCTGCGGCACGCACGGCGAGACGTTCGTGTTCGGGATGCCCGGCAACCCGCTGTCGGTCGTCGTCTGCTTCCTGGCCTTCGTCGCGCCGCTGCTGCGGGTGCTCCACGGCGGCGACCCCGACGCGGGGATCGGCCTCCAGCCCGGGCGCCTCGCGGTCGGCGCGAAGGCCGACGACGGGCGCACCACCTTTCTCACCGCGCGCCTCGAGCGCGCCGCCGACGGCGTGCTCGAGGCGACGCCCACCACCCGGCAGGGCTCCCACATGACCGGGGCGCTCGCCGAGGCCGACGGGTTCGTGGTCGCCCCGCACGACCCCGGGGTGCTCGACCCCGGGGCGCGCGTCGACGTCCTCCTGCTCTAGCCAATTCCTGCAAAGGCACTAGGGTTTTACGGCAACCGACCGAGAGGAGCTGCGGGATGTCCGTCACCGACGAGCTGGTCCGCAACGCCGAGAGCTACGCCGAGAACTTCGACAAGGGCGACCTTCCGCTTCCCCCGGGCCGCAAGGTGGCGGTGGTCGCCTGCATGGACGCGCGCCTGAACCCGTACGGGCTGCTCGGCCTGCAGGAGGGCGACGCCCACGTCATCCGCAACGCGGGCGGGGTCATCACCGACGACGAGATCCGCTCCCTCTCCATCTCCCAGCGCCTGCTGGGCACGGAGGAGATCATTCTCATCCACCACACGGACTGCGGGATGCTCACCTTCACCGACGACGAGTTCCGCCGCTCCGTGCAGGACGACACCGGGATCAAGCCCGAGTGGGCGGCCGAGGCGTTTCCGGATCTCGAGGAGGACGTGCGCCAGTCCGTCGCCCGGATCCAGGCGAGCCCCTTCATCCCCCGCAAGGACAGCGTTCGCGGGTTCGTCTACGAGGTCGAGACGGGCCGGCTGCGCGAGGTCGCGTAGGCGGGCGGTACAGCGCTCCGGGATGCCGTGGCCCGGAGCGCTGACGGTGCCGCCGCCTCAGCTGCGCTCCGAGTGCAGGTTCGGGCCGGCGCCCGGGTCGTCGCCCTCGACCTCGGGGTCGTCGACGATCTCCGTCGACGGCAGGCGGTTGCCCGCGGCGTACTCGACGCCCGAGAGGTCGGACTCGGCCTCCGGGTGGAAGGCATCGCGCAGCGGGTTGCCGTCGCCGTCGCCGTGGGTGGCGTTCTCGATCAGGTCGGCCTCGGCCGCCTCCCATCCGTCCTGCTCGCCGCCGCCGGCCTGGTAGACCGGGTCCATCGCGGGGTCGTCGGAGTCGTGCGCGACGACGCCGCCGATGAGCGCCGCCTCGGCGGCCGCGGCGGCCTCCTCCTCGGCGACCACCGGGTCGGTGGCGCTCGTCGCCGCGAGGTACTCCATGTCGGTCGTGTGGGCCTCGGCCCACTCGCGGCGCTCCGTCTCGGACTCGGGCAGCGCCGGCGCGGTCACCGACGGCCCCGGGGTCTCGATCGGCGGCGTGGCGACGCGCGGCGAGAGGCCGGCGCGCGGCTCGGCGGCGGCGACGGGGGCGTCGACGCCGTTGGTGGCGCCGGGCATGGGCGCGTCGCGGCCGATCTTCGGCTCGTCGGCGCGGTCGCCGGGGGTGCGGTCGGTGAGCGCCGCGGCGGCGATCTCACCGGCGCCGAAGACGACGTGCGGAAGCCAGCCGCCGAGGCCGGAGCTCTTGCTGCGCAGCAGCCAGGGGGAGGCGAGCAGGGCGGCGCCCGTGGCGGCGTCGAGGGCGAGGTGGGCCTTCATCGGGATCAGGCGGCGAAGGCCGAGCTCGTAGTCGGTGAGCAGGCTGGTGGCCAGCACGCCGCCGCCGGCCACCGACAGCGCGAGCTTCCCGCGCGCGTCGGCGCCGCGCAGGAGGAACGGCGCGGCCAGCAGGGATCCGGCGGTGGCGTAGTCGACCACGCCGTGGGTCTTGGTGGAGACGGGCATAGCCGTCCTCTACCCATCCGGCGCGAGCGCAGGCCTGGCGCGCCGGGGCTCAGAGCCGGAAGACGGCCGACCCCAGGCGGATCTCGTCGCCCGCGCGGACCTCGGCGTCGTAGACCCGGCGGCCGTTGACCCACGTGCCGTTGCTCGACCCGAGGTCGGCGATGAACCAGCGCCCGTCGCGCAGGCGCAGGCCGGCGTGGCGGCGGGAGACCGTGTCGTCGGCGAAGACGAGCTCGCAGGAGGGCGCGCGGCCCAGGGTCAGCCGCCCGCCCTGGAGCGCTGCGGTACCGAGCAGCGACTCGGGCTCGGGCGCGCCACCGCCTCCGAGTGCGCCGCGGAGCGCCCGCGCCGCCCGCGCGAAGCTGCCCTCGACGGCCGGGAGGTCGGCGGTGAGGCCGTCGAGCTCGTGGCGGGTGCCCGCGTGCAGCGCGCGCTCGACGCGGGCGGTGAAGGTCCCCGTCTCGATCTCCCCGCACGCGTAGCCCTCGCGCAGCCGCGCCAGGGTCCGCTCGCGAGTGTCGTGGCCCGCTCTCATCCTCCTCGGGGTGAGGCTACGCCTTCAGACCGCGTCGCGCCAGCGCACGGCGGCGGAGGCCACGTCGCCGAGCGCGCGGGCGAGCCCTGCGCGGTCGCCGCTCGCGCGGGCGACGGCCAGCGACCGCAGCGCGGCGGCGAGGACCGCGGGCCCGGACGGCCCGCCGTCGCGCAGCCGCGCGAGCTCGCCGGCGCCCAGGGAGCGCCGCGCGCCGGCGGGACCCCGCGCCTCGGACTCGCGGGCGCGGGCGCGGTCGGAGGCCGCGTCGCGGACCGCCGCCTCGGCCTGGTCGCTCGCCGCGCGGACGCGCGCGTCGGCCTCCTCGATCGCCCGCGCGGCCTCCTCGACCACGCGGTCGCGCCACTCGGCCTGTGCCTCGTGGGCGCGGGCGAGCGCGCGGCGGGCGCGGCCGGCCTGCTCGCTCGCGCGGCGGGCGCGCCGGCGGGCGGCGTCGAGCTTGGCCTCGGCCCGCTGGGCGCGGCGCTCGGCGGCCGCACCGTCGGGCGCCGCGACCTCCGCCACGGCCCGCGGCCGCGGGCCGGGACGGCGGGGCGTCAGGCCGGCGGCGCGGACGGCGGCGTCGAAGGAGCCGCCGAACGGCCGCTTGACGGCGTTGGTCGAGGGCCAGACCCCGTCGCGGTAGCGCTCGATGCGCCACTCCTGCGCGCGCCAGCGCGCCAGCGACGGGTTCCAGTCGGCCGAGCACGGCGGCTCGCCGTACCGGTCGTTCCACTCGCCGATCTTCTCGATGATCGTCTCGCGGGTCCAGCGCGTCACTCGACGCCCGCCCGCGGTCTGCGCGGACGGGGTCATTGGCTGACTCGTCCGCTAGGGGCCCGTCGGGACGGCGGCCGCGACCGCGTCGACGCTCAGCGCCAGGCCCGTGAGGGCGGCGGGCATGAGGGTCCGGGCGCGGCGGGAGAGCATGACCCGCGGGACGGTACCGGCCGGCGCCGCGCGCGTCCAGGGCGGGCGCGCCGAGATCGGGTTCGAACCCGCTTTCAGTCGCCGGCGGCGCCCACGAAGACCTCGAAGCGGATGACGCGCCCCTTGCTGACCTTGGCCATCAGCCGGGGGGTCGGCTGCGGCACGGAGGCGTCGTCCTGGAGCTCGAGGACGTAGAGGTTCTTCTCGAACTCGTCGTCGATCGCCCCGTAGACCTCGCGTGCGCGGTCGAGCGAGTCGCCGATGGTCAGGCCGCGGTCGGTCGTCCAGCCCGGCCGGCTGACGGCGATCTGCTGGACCGAGAGGCGGCGGGAGTCGCAGCGCCGGCGCGGCGGCGTGTCGAAGGTGACGGCGAGCACGGTGATGCCGGGGTCCTGCCAGCGGACCCTGCACGCCGAGCGGCCGCCGACGGAGCGCTTGCGGGTCGGCTTGCCGTAGGCGCGCAGCGCCTTGCGCAGGCGGTCGCTCCCGCCGAGGCTCAGCGCGCCTACCTGCCTGGGCTCGTTGTCGACCAGGCGGATCAGCCGGTCCGGCGGGACCTGGGCGCCCGCGGCCGGGAGCCCAGCCGCCGCCGTCCCCGCCGCCGCCACCGCCCCTGCCACCAGCCATCGCCGCGTTGTCATCCCGGCACCGTAGAGCGCGATCGCCGCACGTGCGCCGTCATCAGCGCGAGCGCGACGCCGAGCCCCGCCTCGCGGCGGACCGTCGCGATCCGCCGTCCGGGCTGGACTGCGGGGCGAATGGCTCCGAGGGCGCCGCCGAGGCGCGCGGCGGCCGCGTCGAGGTCGGCGACCACGGCGACCAGGCCCCAGAAGCGCGGCGGGTCCTCCCCCGTCTCGACGACCTCGGCGATCACCTCCCCGAGGCGCAGGAACGCCTGGCGGGCGGGCGCCTCGGGCGGCTCGCGGATGCGGCGGACCTCGGCGCCGGCCCTCGCGAAGGCGCCCGTCGTGCGGTCGAGCTCGGCCGTGAGGACGACGACGTGGTCGAGGGAGACCGCGCCGTTGGGGTGGGGGTCCGGCGCGCCCGGCGGCTCGGACGCCGCGGCGGCCCACCGCGTCGGCAGCCCGTCGAGCGAGGGCGGCCCGCCGCCGCCCGCGAGCGTCCAGGCGCGGAGCCCGCCGCCGGCGCCCGTGAGCGCGAGCGTCACCCCGCCGATGGCGCACGCGCCGTCGCGGACGGCGAAGCCGAGGGCCGACCACGCGTCGGGCGCGTCGCCGATCTCGAGCGCGCGCAGGGCCGGCACGCGGCGGATCCTACGGCCGGCGCAGGGCCGGCGGGTGGTGCGGGTGCTAAGACCGGGTAGACCCATGCCGTCCGCCCACCGCACGAGAGGATCTGACCCATGGACGAGCAGAGCAATCGCGAGCCCCTCGAGGATGAGCCCGGCACCCCCGGCGCAGAGGGCGGCTCGGGCGGCGACCAGGACACGATTCCCGGCGCCCCGTCGGACAACGACGAGACCGACGCCGGCGACACCGACCAGCACTCGACCGCGGACGCCTAGGGGTCCGCTGACCGCCGGCCCGCACGCCGGAGGGCTCGGGTGAGCGCGCCCGGCGGCGCGCCGGACCCCGTGCCCGCCGCCGCGCGCGCGGGCTCGCGCGCTTCCCTCCTCGGGCTGGCGGTCTCCGTCGTCGCGGTCGCCGGCGTGGTGTGGTGGGCGCTGCGCCAGGAGCCGCCGCAGCTGCCCTCGACGCCCGGCCAGCTCGCGGCCCTGGCCGGCGCGATCGCCCTCTACGCCGTGGCGACCGTCGTGCGCGCGGAGCGCTGGGAGCGGCTGCTGGCCCGTGACGGCGCCCACGCCCCGCGCGCCGACGTCTACGCCCTCACCGTCGTCGGCTACGCGGTCAACAACGTCCTCCCCGCCCGGGCCGGCGACGCCGTCCGGGTGCTGCTGCTCGCCCCGCGCACCCAGGCGGGGCGCCGGACCATCCTCGGGACGCTGCTGGCCGAGCGCCTGCTCGACATCGCCGTCATCGTCGGGCTGTTCCTGATCGTGGGCTACGCGCTGCTCGGCGAGGTGGGGGCCGGCTCGCTCGAGGTCATCGCAGGGGTGACCGTGGCCGGCGTGGCGCTCGCGGCGATCGCCTTCCTCGTCCTGCGCCGCAACGAGCGGCTGCGCGCCCTGCTCGCCCCGATCCTCTCCTCCACGCTGAACCTACGGGGCGCGCACGGCGCATACCTCCTCGCGATGACCGTGGTGGTGTGGGGGATCGAATCGGCGATGTGGATGACCATCGGCAGCGCCGTCGGCTTCGGCATGGACCCGATCGAGGGCGTCTACCTCGTGGCGCTCGCCAGCGTGTTCGCCCTCATCCCGTCGGGCCCGGGTTACGCGGGCACCCAGGACGCCGCCGCGGTGATCGGCATCCGGGCGATCGGCGGCAGCGGCTCGATCGCCGTCTCCTACATCGTCATGCTGCGCTTCGTCCTCGTGGTCCCGATCACCCTCCTCGGCTTCGTCCTCATCGCCACCCGCTACGGCGGGCTCGCGCGGCTGCGAGCGGCGCGGCGCGAGGCGTTCGCGCGCTAAAAACCGACCGTGCGCTCCTGGCTCAAGGACCGATCCCGCGGCGAGCTGGCCGCCTACGGCGTGCTGGTGGCGATCGCCCTCGCGCTGCGGCTGATCGACCTCGGAGCCCGCCCGTTCCACCACGACGAGAGCCAGGACGCCTACTTCTCCTGGCGGCTGTTCACCGAGGGCGACTACGCCTACAACCCGCTGCTGCACGGGCCGCTGCGCTTCTACCTGACCACCGCGATGTACGCGATCTTCGGCGCGAGCGACACCGTGGCCCGCCTCGCGCCGGCGCTGATGGGGACCGCCATGGTCGCCCTCCCCTACCTCGTGCGCCGCCAGATCGGGCGGATCGCCGCCTTCACCGCCGCGGTCCTGCTCGCCGTGGGCCCCAGCTACCTCTACTTCTCGCGGTTCGCCCGCGAGGACATCTACATCGCCTGCATCACGCTCGCGCTGCTGGCGGTCGTGCTCCGCTTCCTCGACTCACCGCGCCGCCACCATCCGGCGCTGATGGGCGCCCTGCTGGCGGCCAGCTTCGCCACCAAGGAGTCGACCTTCATCACCGTCTTCGTGGCCGGCACCTTCTTCGGCCCGCTCGCGCTCTGGCAGATCCGGCGGGCGGCCGGCGGCTGGCGCGAGGCGCCGCTCGTCCGCACGTTCCTCAGCGTCGGCTGGGAGGCGTGGGCGTGGGGCTTCGCCGCGTTCTGGCTCGTCTTCACGGTCCTGTTCACCGTCTTTCTCACGAACCCGGGCGGGCTGTGGGACGGTATCTACGACGGCCTGGCCTACTGGCTCGGCCAGCAGCCGGTCGGCCGCGGCGGCGAGCCGGTCGGCTTCTACGTCTTCCTGCTCGGGGGCGTCGAATGGCCCGTGCTGGCGCTCGCGGTGGTCGGCGTGGTCGCCGTCGTGCGCGCGCCGAGCACCGGGCGCTGGCTGATCGTGTGGATGTTCGCCATGTCGCTCGCGGTCTACTCGTGGGCGAGCGAGAAGTTCGCCTGGCTGGTGCTGCACCCGCTGCTGCCGCTGATCCTGCTCGCGGGGATCGGGGTCCAGGCGCTGTGGGCGTCCCGGCGCCACTGGACGGGCCGCGCCGGCCTCGCGGTCGCCGTCGCCGGCGCCGTCTATCTCGGCTGGACGAGCTTCCAGGTCAACGCCGTGCGCCCCGCGGACCCCCGCGAGCTGCTGGTCTCCACCCAGTCCTCGGAGGAGGTCGTCGACGTGCGCGACCGCGTCTACGCCCTCGCGAGGCGCTCCGGGCCGCCCGTGACCATCGCCATCGACGAGGCGGAGGGCGCGACCTTCCCGTGGGCGTGGTACTTCCGCGACCTCCCGGTGGGCTACATCGACATGACCCAGCCCGGCTACACGCCGGAGGCCGAGGTGCTCATCCTCACCGAGGCGTCGCGGCAGAAGCTGGGCGCGAAGCTCGACGGCTACGAGGGCCGCGAGTTCGACTTCCGCGTCTGGTGGGTCAAGGACTACGGCAAGGCGTTCTCCCCCGCCAACTGGGCGACGTGGGTCGCCACCCGCGAGCCGTGGAGCCCGACGGGCGGCATGCCGGAGTACCTCTACGTGCGGCGCGGGCTCACGTCGGGTTGAGCCGCCACACCGTCGTCCCGTCGCGGTCGAGGACGCGGCGGCCGAGGCGGTCGAACTTGGCCAGGCCGTCGTCGCCGTAGTCGGCGCGCTCGAGCGGGCCGGCCACCACGTAGTCGACGCCGTAGCGCTCGAGCAGCGGGCGCACGGCGGCGGGGTCGGGATCGCGGTACATCCGCTCGACGTCGGCCCGCCGCGAGCCCACGTCGTGACCCCACTGGAGCTCGTGGCCCGGCCAGCCGAGGACCGTCGCGCGGCCCGAGAACGTCGAGATCCGCGCGTGGCCGAACTCCGAGTAGTCGTCGCCGACCGCCTCGAGCACGACGGCGTCGCCCGCCGCCTCGTCGCGCAGCCAGCCGATCGCGGCCACGTCGCCGGGCGCGTCGCGCTCGAGCCACGCCAGCCCGCTGAGCCGCGGGCCGTCGGCGAAGGCCGCCTTGCGGGAGTAGGTCCCCGCGAAGGGATAGATCGCGGCGAGCGCCAGCCCGACGACCGCCACCGGCGCCCACAGCCGCCAGGCGCCCGCCGGCAGCCACCGCCGCCCCAGCGGGAAGACGACCGCGGCCATCAGCGCGAGCAGGATCCACGCCTGGAAGCCCAGCTTGAAGATCGTGTTCATGCGGAAGAGGTCCGAGCCCTCGAACTCGTCGCGGACGTAGACGAGCTCCGGGCCCAGCACGCAGGCGAGGCCCGCGGCGATCACGAGCCAGCCCCAGCGCTCGGCGGCCTCCTCGGCGTCCCACGCCGCGCAGGCCGCCACCGCGACCAGCGCCGCCATGAGCGCCGGCCCGGCGAGGTCGGCGGGGGCCAGCAGCGAGCCGGCGACGATCGCCGCGACGGCCACCCAGGCCGCCGTCCGCAGCGGGCGGCCCGTGGCGAGCAGCAGGCGGGCGAACGCGGCGAGCAGGATCCAGAGCAGGACGCCGAGGAAGAGCGACTGGTCGCCGACGAACTGCGAGAAGGAGCGCCGCTCCTCCACGACCCCGATCCCGCCCGTCGCCGCGTCGAAGGTCAGCCAGAACGGCAGCACCGCCAGCACGGAGATCCACAGGACGCCGACGCTCCACAGGGCCGCCGCCCGCCACGCGCCCGGTCGTGGGCGGCCGCGCAGCCACACGAGCGCCGAGAGCGCCACGATCCCGGCGGCCACGGGATAGGACCACGAGTTGATCGCGTAGAGGACGCCGACCGCGATCCCGGCGGGCACCACGTCGCGGCGGCTCGGCCCGCCGCGCGCGGCCTGGAGGCCGAAGGCGAGCGCCAGGAGCGTGAAGGGGACGGCGAGCAGGTGGGCGTGGAGGTCGCCGAGCAGGAAGGCGAAGGCCGGGAACTCGGTGATCGCCTGCGGGATCGCCCGCGACGGCCCGAACCAGTCGTAGGCGCGCAGCGGGCCGCCCTCGCGGAAGAGCTCGATGCCGGAGTCGAGCGTCCCCGCCCCGCAGACCAGGCAGGCCGCCAGCACGCCGGCCAGGACGCGCCGGCGCCCGCCCGCCGCGGCGGTCAGCGCCGCGCCGAGGCCGAACGCCGCCACGGCCGAGAGCGCGAAGGTCAGCGCCAGCGAGAGGTTGTAGCCGGCGCTCGGGGCCACCCCGGTGAGGCGGACGACGAACGCCATCAGGTAGTGGCCGAGGTAGTAGTAGTTGAGCTCCTCCCCCGCCATCCACGGGTCGTGCGGCGGCATGTCGCCGCTGGCGTTGATCGCCGTGAGGAACGCCATGTCCATCGGCTTCTCCGTCCCGCGGACGTCGGGCGAGTAGGCGGCCAGCAGCGCCCCGCCGGCGAAGGCGGCGACGAACACCGCCTCGGCGGCCAGGGCCAGGCGGCGGTCGCCGAGCGGATCGCCGTGGCGCCACCACAGCCAGGCACCCGCCAGACCGAGCGCCACCACGCCCGCGACCGCCGTGCCGGTCCCGTACGGCACGACGCCCGCGGACGCGAGCAGCCACACGGGATAGGCCGCGGCGAGCAGCCCGAGCGGCTTGGCGAACGCCGCCGCGCCGCCCGGCAGGCGGCCCAGCGCGAACGCCGCGAGCGGGAGCGCGGCGAGCCCGATCAGCTCTGAGAGCAGGAGGAAGCGCAGCGCCTCGGACACGCCCTGAGGCTAGTGGCGGCGCAGGCGTACACTCGCCGCCGATGCCGACCTACGACCTGATCGCCGGGCTGCCGCTGCGGATCGACGGCTACGCGCTCGAGGGCCGCTCGCGCACCGTCTCGAGCGGCTTCGAGCGCCTCACCACGGTCATCCGCCTCCACGGTGGCGGCGAGGAGGGGGTCGGCGAGGACGTCACCTACGAGGCCGGGGACCACGTCCGCCAGCAGGAGCGCGGCGCCGTCCTGCCGCTCGCCGGCGAGTGGACGCTCGACGGCTTCTCCACCCACCTCGACGGCCTCGACCTCTTCCCGGCGCAGGCCCCCGGCTTCCCCGTCTACCGCAACTACCGCCGCTGGGCGTTCGAGAGCGCGGCGCTCGACCTCGCGCTGCGCCAGGCGGGCCGCTCGCTCGCCGACGTGCTCGGGCGCGCGCCGCGGCCCGTCCGCTTCGTCGTCTCCTCGCGGCTGGGCGAGCCGCCCACCTTCGGTCCCGTCGAGCGCCGGTTGGCCGTCTATCCCGACCTCCGCTTCAAGCTCGACGCGACGCCCGACTGGGACGACGCGCTGATCGCCCGGCTCGTGGAGACGGGCGCGGTCGACTCCATCGACCTCAAGGGCGCCTACAAGGGGACGTCGGTCGACGTCGCGACGGACCCCGAGCTCTACCGCCGCGTGGCCGAGGCGTTCCCGGACGCCTGGCTCGAGGACCCCGACCTCACCGTTCCGGAGGCCGCCGAGGCGCTCGCGCCCCACCGCGACCGCATCACCTGGGACGCGCCGATCCACTCCGTCGACGACATCCTGGCGCTCGACCACCTGCCGCGGACGGTCAACCTCAAGCCGTCGCGGTTCGGCTCGCTGCGCGCGCTCTGCGCGGGCTATGACTTCTGCGAGGAGCGCGGGATCGGCGCCTACGGCGGCGGCCAGTACGAGCTCGACGCCGGGCGCGGCCAGATCCAGTACCTCGCCGCGCTCTTCCATCCCGACGGCCCCAACGACATCGCCCCGGGCGGCTACGACGCGCTCGACCCGCCCCCCGGTCTCCCGGCCAGTCCGCTCGAGCCCCGCTTGGCGCCGGCGGGCTTCCGCTGGGCCTAGACTCTCTCGCCGCATGCCTCCCAAGCCGCGCCAGGTCAAGGTCGAGCAGAAGTCGGCGCTCGCCGCGATGCAGAAGCTCGAGACCCGCTCCGACGAGGAGCTCGCGGCGGAGACGAAGTACAGGTCCGCCGCTCAGGCGCTGCTCGGCGCGCGTGCCGCGGAGCGCTACGACGCCAAGCGCGCCCGCGAGCACTTCCGCGCGGCGATCGCGGCGGCCCGGCCGCAGGAGCGCCTCCAGCTGCGGCGGATGGCGGAGGCCTCGCTCGCCCTCGCCGAGCGGCGCCCGGACGACCTCAAGGCGGCCGCCGAGCGCCTCGGCCAGACCCCGCCGACCAACCGCCAGCTCATGCTGCTGCGCTTCATGGGGATCGTCGCCCCGCCCGCCAGCGCCGGCGGCCTGGCCCGCGCCCGCGGCATCCTCGTCCTCGTCCTGCTCGTCGTGGCGCTGCTCGCGCTCGGCTGGGGGATCGTCCAGCTCGTCTCGCTGCCCTTCGGCGGCATCGACGCCGGCGTGAGCATCTTCTGGGGCTTCCTGCTCGTCTGCGTCGCGCTCGGCGTGATGGCCTTCATCGGCCGGCGCCGCCAGCGGCGCGCCCAGGCCGCCCGCGCCGGCGCGGGCTAGTTTGCGCTCGCCCCGCCGCGGCTAGGGGCGGGCGATGGGCTTCTTCCGCCGCGCGGCGCGCGACTACCTCGTCTACCGGATCTTCGGCGGCGGCGGGCACCGCCGCGGGCGCCATCACCGGCACCGGCGGTCCGTCTACTACGGCCGCCCGCGCCACCGCCGGCGCTCCAACGTCCACGTGACGGGCTGCTGCCTGCCCATCCCGCTCGGCGTCGTCGCCGCCACGGCGATCGGCGGCCGCGCCGTCGTCAGGAGGTCTCGTTGATGTTCTTCTTCTCCAACCGCATGGGCTGCCTCCCGTCGCTCGCGCTCTCGATCTTCCTGACGCTGATCCTGCTGACGATCACCGGCGTCATCAACCTGTTCTAGGCCCCGGCCCGCTGGCCGAGCAGCTCGCGGAAGCGCTCGGCGGCGACGGGCGCGTCCGAGCCGCGGTTGTTGTTGAAGAACACCCGCACGTCCTGCGCGGTCTCGGCCATGGCCCGGGCCCGGGTGGCGATCTCCTCGAGCTCTGAGTCGGCGTAGCGGTAGGCGAAGCGCTCGGCGACCGAGCGGCCCTGGGTGTACCCCTCGAGGTTGCGGCCGTGGGCGCGCAGGTAGGCGAGCCGCGGGTGGGTCACCGCGTCGATCGCCGGGAGGATCGTCACCTGCTCGCCCGCCGGCGCGTCGACGGCGACGAACGCCGCGCCGTGCTCCTCGTACCAGCCCAGCGTGCGCTCGATGCGCTCCGGCTTGAGCCACGAGCGGTGGCGGAGCTCGACGGCGACCGTCGCCGGCGCGAGGCGCTCGAGGAGCGGGGCGAGCTCGCCGAGCTCGTGCTCGTGCGGGCTGAAGGCCGGCGAGCTGGAGCAGGTAGGCGCTCAGCTTGCCCGCCGCCGCCAGCGGCGCGACCGCGGCGGCGACCTCCCCGGCCAATGCCGCCTCGAGCTGGGGGGTGAGCAGGACGCGGCCGCGGGGCCCGACCCGGGCGCCGTCGCGCAGCTCCGGCGGCAGCGCGTCGAGCGTGGCGGCGTGGCGGGAGAGCGCCTTGTGGAGCTTGACGTCGAAGCTGAAGCCCTCGGGCGTCGCCTCGGCCCAGCGCTCGACCGTCGCGCGCGCGGGGACGGCGTAGAAGGTCGAGTTGACCTCGACCGCCTCGAAGCGCTGGGCGTACCAGGGGAGCCGGTCGCGGGCGGGAAGGCCCGCCGGATACCACTCCTCGACGAAGCCGGGGTCGGCCCAGCTCGACGTCCCCACCGTGATCGTGCCGGCCACGACCTTCGCCTACCCGGCGGCGCTCACACGGGGACGCCATGCTGCGTTGGACGAGATGGTGCGCGCCGCTCCGCCCCCCACCCTGCCCCCGTTCTGGTCGCTCGTCGAGCGTCACGGCGACGAGCTGCTGCGCCACGCGCGGCGCCTGGCCGGTGACGGCGAGGCCGAGGACGTCCTCCAGGAGGCGCTCCTGCGGGCGCTGCGCGCCTACCCTCGGCTCCGCCACGCCGAGCACCTGCGCGCGTGGCTCTATCGCGTGACCACCACCACCGCCTACGACGCCCACCGCACCCGGCGCGCGCGCCGCCCCGAGGCGCTGACCGACGAGCCGCCAGCGGTTGCGATCGACCCCGAGCACTACGACGGCGCCTTCGAGGCGCTGATCGCCTCGCTGCCCGACGGCGCGCAGGCCGCGCTGCGCCTGCGCTTCGTCGAGGACCTCGACTACGAGGGCGTCGCCGCCGCGCTCGGCTGCTCCCCCGTCGCCGCGCGCCAGCGCGTCTCCACCGCCGTCCGCACGCTCAGAGAGCAGGTCGCCGCATGAGCCCGTCCCTTCCCGCCTCCCTGCTCGAGTCGCTGGCCTCCGCCGCGGTCGCCGAGGGGCTCGCCGACGCCGTCTTCACCCGGCTGAGCACGCCGATCGGGAAGCTGCTGCTCGTCGAGGGCCCGCAGGGGCTGGTCCGCATCGGGTTCGAGGAGGAGCCCGAGGACGCCGCCCTGGCGGAGGTCGCGGCGCGGTTCGGCCCGCGGATCGTCGCCTCCGACGCCGAGCTCGCGACGGTCCGCGACGCCCTGTCGGCCTACCTGGAGGGCGGCGACGAGGACCTTCGGTCGCTCCCCGTCGACCTCTCGCTCGTCCCGACCCCGTTCCGCCGCGAGGTGCTCGAGACGCTTCGCCGCGAGGTCGGCCCGGGGCGCACGACCCACTACGGCACCCTCGCCGCGCAGGCCGGCCATCCGGGTGCCGCGCGGGCGGTGGGGACCACGATGGCCCGCAACCCGGTCCCGATCGTCGTCCCCTGCCACCGCGTCCTGCCCGGCTCGGGCGGCGTCGGCGGCTACGGTGGCGGCCCGGAGCGCAAGCGCGCGCTGCTCGAGCTCGAGGGCGCGCTACCGCGGTCGCTGGGCTGAGCTCAGCACCAGCTCCATCAACAGGTCGTCGACGGAGTGTCCCTCGAGGCGATACTCGTCGCGAAGGACGCCGACCACCTCGAAGCCGCAGCGCGCATAGAGGGCTCGCGCGCTGCCGTTGGGTTCGAAGACGCGGAGGCCGAGCTTGGCCGCGCCGCGCTCGCGGGCCTCGTCGATCGCCGCCCCCAGGAGCCTGCGCCCCAGGCCGCGGCCCTGGTACTCGCGGAGCACGGCCAGGCCGCGGATCTCGAGGACGTGCCGGTTGCTCGCCACGTCCTCACGCCGCCCCAGCTTCACGTAGCCGACGACCCCGCCGGCCGCCTCGGCGACCAGGACGTCCTCGGGAGCAGACGACCGGAAGAACCGGTCGCCTTGCGGCGCGACGGGTCCGACGAACCAGCTCCAGGTCCGCTCGTCGATGCGCAGCAGCGCCGGGTCATCCCCCGCGGCCGCCCGGCGCAGCGACGCGGAGCCGCGGATCAGGACTCCGCGATGGTGACCGACTCGATGACGACCGGGTCGACCGGGCGCTCGTCGGGGCCGGTCGGCGACGCGCCGATCAGGTCGACGACGTCGATGCCCTTGGTCACCTCGCCGAGCAGCGCGTACTCGGGCGGCAGGCCGGCGTCCTCGCCCGTCACGACGTAGAACTGGCTGCCCGACGCGCCGGGCGGCTCGTTGCCCGCCTTGGCCATCGCGACGACGCCCTTCTTGTAGGCGAGGTCCTCCGGCGGCGCCTCGGTCACGGAGTAGCCGGGGCCGCCCATGCCCGTGCCGGTCGGGTCGCCGCCCTGGATGACGAAGCCGGGGACGATGCGGTGGAAGATCGTCCCGGCGTAGAAGTCCTTGCGGGCCAGGTTCACGAACGACGCCGCGGTCTTGGGCGCGCGCTTGACGTCGAGGGTGATCTCGAAGTCGCCGCACGACGTGGCGACCGTGGCGACGTAGGTCTTGGCGGGGTCGAGCTTGGTCTTCGGGCGCGGGAGGTCGCCGTCGGGCTTGGCCTCGGGCTCGGAGACCTTCTTGCACTCCGCGGGGGCATCCGACGTCTGGGCCGGTGTCTCGGCCGGGGTGGGGGTCGGCTTGGCGGCAGCCTGCTCGTCGTCCTCGCCGCAGGCGGCGAGCAGGAGGCAGAGCGTGGGGATGCAGAGGAGGCGGAGGAGGCGCGACATGGCGAGCAAGGATAATCGCCCGCTCGTGCCCCTCTCCCCCGCAGTCGCCGGCTACGACCACCTCCTCCTCGACCTCGACGGCTGCATCTGGATCGGCGACGCGCCGACCGCCCGCGCGCCGGAGGCGGTCGAGGCGCTGCGGGAGGCCGGCAAGCGGCTGATGTTCCTCACCAACGACCCGCAGAAGTCGGCGGAGGACCTGGTGCGCAAGCTCTGGCGCCTCGGGTTTCGCGCGTCGGTGGACGAGATCGCCTCGGTCGGCGCCGCCGTCCAGCGGCTGCTCGTGGAGCGCGGCGGCGGCTCGGCGTTCGTGATCGGCGCCCAGGCGATGATCGACCACGTCGCCGCCGCGGGGCTCCGGGTGGTCAACAACACGGAGTTCGCCTCGCGCGCCGACGTCGTGGTCGTCTCGAGCCACGACCACTTCACCTACACGGAGCTGCGCGTCGCCACCCAGGCCGTCCTGCGCGGCGCGGAGCTGATCGGGGCCACGCGCGACCCGGTCTTCCCGATGCCCGACGGCCCCTGGCCGGGCACCGGCGCGCTGCTCGCGGCGGTCGAGGCCGCGACGGGGGTCCGCGCCTCCGTGCTCGCGGGCAAGCCGGAGCCCGCCTTCTACGCCGCGGTGCTAGAGCGGCTCGGCCCGGGGCGCACGCTGGGGGTCGGCGACCGGCTCGACATCGACGTCAAGGGCGCCCAGGGCGCCGGCATCGACGCCGCCCTCGTCCTCACGGGCGGCGCGACGCGCGTGGCCGCCTCCGAGGCCGATCCGCCGCCGCTGCACGTCGCCGACTCGCTGGCGGACCTGGTCCTGCGCGGGTAGCCCGCCCTTCGCCAGCCGCGTTGTCGTTCGAACGGCGAACGGCGGCGGGTGAGGGAGGAGGCGGTCGGACGGGAACGTCACACCCGGCGCGGATCCCACCGCGAGTGTGACGTTGACCGCGAATATGACCGTCAACGTCACTCTCGTGGCCGATTCGGCCGCGAGCGTGACGTTGTCGGCACCGCCGGACGAGATCCCCCCTCACCCGCCGCAGTCGCCGTTCCCACTAGGGTCTGCGCCGAGTGCGCGACGTCCTGCTCA
>JAUJME010000115.1 GCA_030447005.1 Solirubrobacteraceae bacterium
AGCCGCCGACGGCCGTGGCCAGGATCGGCTTGCCGAACGCCAGCGCGGTGAACAGCACGCCCGACGCCTCGATCGCCCGGTAGGGCAGCACGATGAGGTCCGCCCGCCGGAAGAACGCCGGCAGCTCGGAGTCGGTGATGAACCGCGGGATGAACCGGGCGCCGGGCGGCGGGTCGGCCATGAGCTCGGCGGTGGGCATCTTCGGGAGCCCGGCCACCCACAGCTCCGCGCCGGTGACCCCCTTCCAGGCCTCGAGCAGCACGTCGATCCCGTGGTAGGGGCGCCAGACCCCCAGGCAGAGGACGACCGGGCCCTCGACCGCGGCGAGCTCGGCGGGCAGCGGCCGCTCGTCCGGCTGGGACAGGAGGTAGTCGAACGCCCCGTGGGGGATGAGCTCCACCTTCTCGGGGGACACCCCCAGCTCCTCGACCAGGCGGCTGCGGCCGTGCGAGGTGTGCGTCACCACCGCGTCGACGCGCTCGTAGGCGCGCCGCCTCCCCCACGCCTGCCCGGGCCGCGCGTTGCGCGGGAGGATCTCGTGCGCCGTCATGACCGTCGGCCGGCCGGCGGGCAGGAACGCCGCGTCGAGCGCCTCGACGGGGAGCCACTGGTAGTGGACGACGTCCGCCCGGGCCGCGTCGGCGCGGTGGGCGAGCATGCCGGGGACGTGCTGGGCGAGCTTGGCGAGGGTCCGCGCGCGGTGCGACGGCGAGCGCGGGATGCGGCGGTAGAAGGACTCCCGCCGGACGTAGCGCACCGGCTCGGGGACGGGGCCGTAGTCGAAGCGGCTCGTGATCAGCTCGACGTCGGCGCCGGCGCGGGCGAGGCCGGCGCAGAGGGCGTGGTCGTACGGCGGTGCGAAGGCCGACGGGTCGACCACGTGGACGCGCATCGGCGCCATCGTAACCCCGTCAGGGCGCCGGGCAGCTGGCGCTCCCCCACGCGTCGCAGGCCACCACCGCGTCGCTCGGCGAGCGCAGGCTGACCGTGTTGCCGCCGTCGGCGAGGACGTAGGCGCCGCGGCCCAGGTACCGCTCGAGCCGCTCGTCGTCCTCCGGATCGCCGCCCATCCAGAGCCGCAGCCGCTCGCCCGGCTCGAGGCGCGACCCCGCGCCGAGGGGATAGCCGAAGATGAAGCGCTCGGCCGCGCCGCCGAGGTGGAGCTTGACGAGGTAGCCGGCGAGGTCGATCGGCGCCGCGCTGACGTTGACGAGCGAGATCGACTCGGGCGTCCGCGGCTCGACCTCGACGCGCACCGCGCCGCGCAGCGGATCCTCGCAGTTGCCCAGGCATGGGTAGATCGCGGACGCCCGCAGGTTGCCGCGGGGGTCGAAGAGGTAGCCACCGTCGCCGATCGAGCGCCCGCTGCCGGCGTTCTCGAAGACGGTCGACCGCAGGCACCAGTAGAGGCGCGTCGGCGTCTCGGGGCGGTTGGGCCCGCAGCCGACGTGGAGGCGCAGCGAGCCGCCGGCCGGGACCACGGCGTAGGGCGGGAAGGCGAAGCCGGGCACGCCGGGAGCGCCATAGACGAGGTAGGAGTCGCGCAGCCACCAGCCGCCGAGCGGGACGTCGGTCGGGCCGGGGTTGCGGATGTCGATCCACTCGCCGTTGAGGTCGAGCCCGTCCGTGCCGTCGGCGTCCCAGTTCACCGACACCGCCAGCGGCGCGTCGGGCGCCGGGCCGAGCCCGCAGTAGGACGGGTCATAGAGCGCGCGGCGCCCCGCGGCGGCCTGCTCGGCGAGGAGGTGGTACTCGCGGTTCCAGGCCCACTCGACGCCGTTGGGCAGCCACAGCGCGTGGCCGCCCTCCATCAGGATCCGCCCCAGGTCCTGCCAGCGGCCGCCGATCCGCACGGCGACCGAGCGCCGCAGCCGCTTGCCCGTGCGGCTCCCCGGGTTCTGCGCGGCGAGCCGGACCCGGCCGTTCGAGCGCCGGATGTAGCGGTCGACCACGGCCGCGGCCTCGCGGGCGTGGCAGGCGCCGCGCCGGCGCCGGGGGTCGGAGCTGTAGCGGGTGAGCTCCATGGCGTTGATGCCGGTGAAGCGGATGCTCTTCGTCGCGCGGGTGCCGTCGCCGTCCACGTCCACGTAGATCGTGTCGCCGTCGGCCACGAACGTCGCCTTGCCGGTCCAGAAGTGGCAGGCCGGGCCGGCCGTCCCGGGGACGCACGGCCCGCGGGAGGCGGCCTGGGCCGCGGGCGAGACCAGGAGCAGGACGCCGGCGGCGGCCAGGAGCGTGGCGAGGAGCGTTCGGAGCATGAGGATGGATCGGCTGCCCGGCCGGGCGCCTTGAGGCAGCGGTACGGCAACCGACGCCGGGCGACGGCTAGGGTAACGACCGTCCCGCCCCCCTCCCCCGGTGGTCTCCCGTGCGTCGCCGATGAAGATCCGCATGCTCATCGCCAACGCCTACGTCGGCGGCGGCACCGCCCGGACCGTGTCGAGCACCGCTTCGGCGCTCGCCGCGCGCGGCCACGACGTCGAGGTGGCCAGCGTGCTGCGCCGCCGCGAGGTCGCGTCCTTCCCGTTCGACCCGCGGGTCCGGATCACCGACCTCGTCGACGAGTGGTCGGTCAAGGAGGGCCACGTCGAACACGGCCCCGTGCGAGCGCGCTGGCACCGGCTGACGGGGGAGCGGCGCTCGATCGTCGGCCACCGCGACGACCGCCGCACGCTGGAGTGGAGCCTCTACACGGACGCCGAGATGCTCCGCTGGATGCGCTCCGTCCGCGACGGGGTGCTCGTCGGGACGCGCCCGGGCATCAACCTCGCGATCGCCCGCTTCGCCCGCCCGGGCGTCGTCCGCGTGGCCCAGGACCACATGAACCTCGGGACCTACCGGCCCGGGCTGCGGACCGCGATCGAGCGCCGCTACCCCCGCCTGGACGCGGTGGTCACCCTCACCGAGCGCGACGCCGGGGAGTACGCCGCGCTGCTGAAGGGGCGCACGCACGTCACCTCGATCCCCAACGGCGTGCCGGATCTCGGCGGGCACCGCTCCGCGCTGGACCGCAAGGTCGTCATCGCCGCCGGGCGCCTCGCCAAGCAGAAGGGCTTCGACCGGCTCCTTCCCGTCTGGGCGAAGGTCGCCGCGCAGCGGCCGGACTGGCGGCTGGAGATCTACGGGGCCGGCGACAAGGAGGAGCCGCTGCGCCGCCAGCTCGAGGAGCTCGGGCTCCAGGGCAGTGCCCAGCTGATGGGGCGGACCTCCGAGCTCTTCGCGCGGATGGCCGACGCGTCGCTGTACGTCATGACCTCTCGCCGCGAGGGGCTGCCGATGGTGCTCCTCGAGGCCATGGGCGTCGGGCTGCCCGTCATCAGCTACGACTGCCCGACCGGGCCCCGCGACGTCATCACCGACGGCGTCGACGGCTACGTCGTGCCCAACGGCGACGAGGAGGCGCTCGCCGCGCGGATGCTCGAGCTCATGGACGACCGCGACCTCCGCGAGCGGTTCGCCGCCGCGGCCCGCGCCAAGGCGGCGAACTACGACGTGGCGGTGCTCGCCGAGCGCTGGGAGCGGCTCTTCGAGGAGCTCGCCGACGGCAAGCGGCAGCGCTGAGGGCGGCGCGTCAGGAGGCCTGCGAGGACCGCGCTCGGTCCCCGGGCGGAGCCGCCTCGCCGTGCTCGGCGGGCAGGTAACCCCAGGCCACGGCGAGCCGGCGGAGCTCCGGCGCCATCGAGTCCGCCGGCGGCGGGGGCTCGGGCGCCTGGATGGAGCCCGTCTTGATCTTGCCGGCCCAGTCGCCCAGGCCCGGCCGGTAGCGGCCGTGGTCGTAGCGGCCGTACTCGAGCATCGCCGGCTCCCACGGCAGCCCGAGGTACTCGCAGATCCGGCGGGTCTGGACCTCCGGCTCGGTGGTGAGATCCTCGTAGCGGACCGTCAGGCCCGCATGGGTCCGCCGCGCCCGGTCGAGCGCCTCGCCGTAGCGGGCGATCGTCTCGACGTTGTCCTCGGCGTCGGGGCGGAGGTTCGCCCGCGACCGGACGATCGCGCCGGGGTGGCGCAGCAGGAAGATGAAGCGGGCGTCGGGCCAGCACTCGAGGATGCGGTCCGCGATGAAGACGTCGTTCGGCGTCTTGCTGACCAGATGGGCCTTGCCGCTGTGGGCGAGCTGGCGATCCAGGATGCGGTCCCACAGGAGGTACTCGAGGCGGCGCTCGTCGAGCCCGATCTCGTCCATCGCCCTCGCCGCCCACTTGTTCTTGAGCTTGACGTTGAGGTAGCCGAGGTGGAGCTCCTGCGGCGCGTGGATCTGCGAGTGGCTGTCGAGCAGGACGCGCAGAAGCGTCGAGCCCGAGCGCAGCGTGCAGAGGACGAAGGTGGGCGCCTTGACCAGGCGCTCGCCGCCGGCCGGAGGCCTCGCCGGCCGACCGCCGCGCGCGCGCACCTTGCGCAGTTCGTGTCCGGTCGCGCGCGAGAGCGCGCCGTTGAGCGTTCGCTTCCAGGTCACCCGGCCGACCCTAGCGCGCCCCGCCGTCGGCCGGGAAGCCGTCGCGGTCGCAGATAGACTCGCCCGCCCAGGCCGAGCCCTGGTCGCCCACCTATGAGACGACGAGGAGACACAGCCGGGTGAGCCTGCTGCGGCGGCAGCCCGAGAAGGCGTCGGTGCGCACCGTCGCGCTCCGCCCCACGGGCCGCGTCTCGCTGACCGGCGACGCCGGCCGGGCCCCCGGGCGCCGCGGGCAGGCCGAGGCGTCGCTCGTCCTGCGGGAGCGCCGGTCGGGCCGCGAGCGCCGCTCGCCGGTGAGCTGGCGGCGGGACGGCGCGTTCGAGGCGGTCCTCGAGGTGACGCCGAACGGCAGCGCGAGCAGCTGGGCGGGGACGTGGGACGCGAGCCTCGCCGTCGGGGGCGCTCCCGAGCAGCGCCTGGGCGTGGAGGCCGACCTCCCAGACCCGCTCCTGGTCCGCGACGGCGCCGCCGCCCTGCGCCTGCGGGCCTACCGGACGGCGCACGGCAACATCAGCCTCGCGCTGACCGACCTGGCGGGCCGGGCGCCCGTGCGGCGGGTCGAGCTCGGCGACCACACGCTCGGGCTGACGGGGTCGGTGCCCGCGGGGTTCCCCGAGCCAGGGGCGCAGCCGCGCCTCGTCTGCGTCAACGTCGCGACCGGCGAGGAGCTCGACGGGCCGGCGGCGGCGAGCGGGGACGGCGAGTTCTCCGCCGAGCTCGACCTCCGCAGGCTCGTGCGCGACGCCGACGCGACCGAGTCCTGGAGCCTGCACCTGGCCGCGGGCGGCAGCCGCTTGCGCCTCGGCGGGGCGGTCGACGGGATCCCCAACAAGCAGGAGGCGATGGTCTTCCCGCTGCGCAGGCTCGAGCGCGATGGCGTCGAGCGGCGGGTCGGGCCCTATTTCAACATCGACGACGAGCTCAACGTCCGCTCCCGCCGGCCCGGCGCCAGGCGGGCGGTGAGTGCCCCGGCTCCGGAGCCTCCGCCGCGGCGCCCGCGCGCCGGGCGCTCCTGGACGCCGGTCCTCTGGGTCATCCGGCGGCTGATCGTCCGCGTGCTCGCGGGCGTCCTGCACCGGGGAGGTGGAGCGGCGCCGGCCGTGGCGCCGGCCCGGCCGAAGGTCGTCTTCCTGAT
>JAUJME010000015.1 GCA_030447005.1 Solirubrobacteraceae bacterium
GGCGGCGGAAGCGCGTCTCGACGTCCTGGAGGCCGTGGTGCTTCTCGGGCGGCGGGGCGAGCGACTTCGCCAGCACCGCGAAGTCCTCGACGCGGATCGACAGCTCGCCGCGGCGCGAGCGGAAGACGAGCCCGTCGACGCCGATCAGGTCGCCCAGGTCGAGCGAAAGGAGCCGGCCGAAGCGCTCCTCCCCGAGGACGTCGAGCTGGGCGTGCAGCTGGACGCGGCCGCTGCGGTCGACGAGGTCGAGGAACGCGGCCTTGCCCTGGCCGCGGCGGGCGGCGAGGCGCCCGGCGACCCGGGCGCGCGCGTCGGAGTCCTCCCCCGCCGGCAGGTCGGCGTGCGGCGCCTTGACCGCCTCGATGGGCGTGACGCCCGGATAGGCGTGCGGGAAGGGGTCGATCCCCTCGGCGCGCAGCGCGTCGAGCTTGCGCCGCCGCGCGGCGAGGAGGTCGGACGCGCCTTCGTCGCCGGCCGTGGCCATCCGCGCCGCGGACCCGCCGCTAGCCGACGTCGATCTTGGTGATCTTGAGCCGGCGCACCGTGCCGTTGGGGAGCGACACCGACACGGTCTCATTGCGCTTGTGACCGAGCAGCGCCTTGCCGACCGGCGACTCGTTGGAGAGCCGGTTGGCGCTCGGGTCGGCCTCCGTCGAGCCGACGATCGAGTAGGTGAGCGTCTTGCCCTTCTCCTCGTCCTTGACGGTGACCACGGAGCCGACGCGCACGACGTCGGAGCTCAGCTCGGACTGGTCGATCACCGAGGCGGAGCGCAGCTTGTCCTCGAGCGTCGCGATGCGCGACTCGAGCATGGCCTGCTCGTTCTTGGCGTCGTCGTACTCGGAGTTCTCGGAGATGTCCCCGAACTCGCGGGCCTCCTTGATGCGCTCGGCGACCTCGCGACGCTTCTCCGTCGAGAGGTACTCGATCTCCTCCTTGAGCTTCTCCAGGCCCTCGGGGGTGAGGATGACGTCCTTCTGCATGGGGTGACGCGTCCTTCTTCAAGCGGGGGGCGGGACGAAAAAATCCCGCACAGGGGCGGGAGCGGTCGCTCAGGGTAGCAGGGGTCCCTAGGCCTCTTGCAGGGTTCTCAGCCCATCGATGACCCGGCGCTGCTCGTCGAGCGTCTCGGCCCGCTGGAGGGCGTCCTGGGTGCTCCGCGGGGCGCCGATGCGCTCGACGTACCAGGGGTGGAACTTGCGCAGGTAGCGAACCGCCCGGTCGGGCCCGAGGTGCTCGCCGGCGCGCTCGAGCACCCACGTCCACTCCGCGATGATCTCGTCGCGGCCGGGCTCGGCGTCGCGGGCGCCGAGCAGGCGCTCGAACAGCCACGGGTTGCCGAGCGCCCCGCGGGCGAGCATCACCGCGGCGGCGCCCGTGTACTCGAACACCCAGCGGACGTGATCGGCCTCGTGCAGGCCGCCCGAGACGATCACCGGGACCGGGAGCGCCTCCACGAGCTCGGCGGCGAGGTCGTAGTCCGGCGTGCCGGAGTGGCGCACGGCGGCCGAGCGCGGGTGGAAGGTGAGCCCCGCCACGCCGGCCTCCTCGACGAGCCGGCGGGCGACGTCGACGCCCTCGCGCTGGCCCGGGCGCCGGGAGGCGCGCAGCTTGACGGTGACCGGCAGGCCCGAGCCCTCCTGCGCGGCGCGCGCGACGGCGACCGCCGTGTCGGGGTCGGCGAGCAGCGCCGCCCCCGCGCCCGTCTTCATGACCTTGGGGACCGGGCAGCCCATGTTGAGGTCGATGAGGTCCGCCCCCGCCTCGGCGGCGACCGCGGCGGCGGAGCGCATCACGTCCGGGTCCTGGCCGAAGAGCTGGATCGCGACCGGCCCGGCCTCCTTCTCCTCCGGGACCACGCGCAGCAGCTCGGTGAGCGTGCGCTCGTTGCCGTAGTGGATCGCGAAGCTCGAGACCATCTCGGAGACCGCGAGGCCCGCCCCGAAGCGCTTGGCCTGGAGGCGCACGAACCAGTTGCCGATCCCGGCGAGCGGCGCGAGCACCACCCGGTTGGGGATGGTCACGCCGCCGAGGGTCCAGGGGTCGGTGAGCGAGCGGGTCACTCCCTGATTGTGACGCGCGCGGCGTTCGCGGCCAGCACGGCGCCGGCCAGCGCGCACAGCGCCCAGGGCAGCCACCCGCCCGGCGGCGCCCACTCCGCCGCGCCGGAGAACCAGACGGGGCCGTCGATCCCGACCGCCGAGCGCCGCGCGTTGAACCACCACGCAGCGAGCTGCGCGGCGGCGAGGACGCCGCCCGCCGCGGCGAGCAGCCGCGCGGACGGCGGGCGCCGCGCCGCGAGCTCCCCGGCCAGCAGGGGCAGCGCGGCGAGGACGGGCAGGACGTGGCGGCCCTGGAGGCCGAAGCCGGTGTGGCGGATGACGAGGACGTAGAGCGCGACCGGCAGCGCGGCAGCGGCCGCCACCGCGGCCAGCAGGGCGAGGCGGCGCGGGCGCGGGGCGGCGCGCAGGCCGAGGGCGAGGAGCCCGAGGGCGACGGCGGCCCAGGCCAGCAGCACGAGGCCGGGAAGGTCGTACTCGAGGTAGCCGAAGCGGCCGATCAGCTCGGGCGAGGAGTCGCGAAACTGGCCGATCCCGCCCCGCAACCCGGAGCGCGGGTTGACGAGCGAGAGGATGACCTCCGGCCCCTGCGCCGCCTCCCACAGCCGGTTGCCGGCCACCGCGGCGAGGAGCGCCGCCGCCGTCGCCGCCGCCGCGGATCCGCCCTCGCGCACGACCCGCACCGTGCCCGCGCGTCCCGCGAGCACCGGCACCACGGCGAGCAGGAGGACGGCCCACAGCGGGCCGGTCGACCGGCTGAGCGCGAGGACGGCGCCCGCCGCCGCGGCGAGCGCCCACGCCCCCGCGGGTGCGCCCCCGCGCGCGATCCGGACGAGCGCCGCGGCGAAGGCGATGCCGCCCGCGATCTCGAGGCCGCTGCCGTTGAGGGTCGCCGCCGAGAACAGCGCCATCGGCGTCACCGCGACGAGCAGCCCGAGCAGCGGCGCGCCCGGGCCGAGCGCCCAGGCCGCGGCGAGCAGGAGCGCGAGCGCGGGCAGCGCACCGGCGACCCGCGCCAGCCGGACGCCGCCGGCGGGGCCTTCGGCCGCTTCCACCGCCACGGACGGCAGGGCGTACGGGAGCGGCTGGTAGGTGCCGACCGTGGTGACGAGGCCGCCGGCCGGGACGGGCACCGGCGAGGCGCGCTCCAGGCAGGCCGCCGTCGCCCGCGGGTCGCGGACGTAGCAGTCGGGCAGCGGGGCCAGCCGCCCGGCCACCCGCACGGCGCGCGTCGACTGGTCCACCCACGCGACCTGGCGCGCCGCGACGTCGGCGGCCAGGCCGGGCGGCGGCGCGACCCGCGCCGGCACACCGGACCAGTCACCTTGCGCGGCGCCGAGCGCGCGGACGTAGTGCGCCGCCTCGTCGGGCGCCGCGAACGGCGGGTTGCCCACCACCCACGCCGCCAGCAGCAGCGCCCAGCCCGCCGCCAGCGACGCGAGCGCGCGCCTCAACCGCGCTCGTCCCGGTTGCGCTCCCAGATCAGGCGCAGGCCGGTGAGGGTCAGCATGTCGTCGACCTCGTCGATCGACTCGCAGAACGGGACGATGGTGCCGGCCAGCCCGCCCGTCGCGATCACCTCGGTCTCCTCCCCGAGCTCCGCGCGCAGCCGCGCGACCATCCCGTCGACCATCGCCGCATAGCCGTAGACCACCCCGGAGCGGATCGCGTCGATCGTGGTCTTGCCGACCAGCCCGCGGGGCTCGCCGAGCTCGATCTTGGGCAGCGCCGCCGCGCGTTCCGTGAGCGCCTCGAGCGAGATCTCGACGCCGGGGAAGATGATGCCGCCGAGGTACTCGCCGTCGGCGGAGACCACGTCGAAGGTGACCGCCGTGCCGAAGTCGACGACCACGCAGGCGCCGTCGACGAGCGCGTAGCCCGCGATCGCGTTGACCAGGCGGTCGGGCCCGATCTCGCGCGGGTTCTCGTAGCGCAGCGGCATCCCCGTCCGCACGCCCGGCCCCACGACGCGCATCGGGTGGCCGAGGTAGCGCGACGCCATCACCGTCCACTCCGGCTGCAGCTGCGGGACCGTCGAGGAGACGATCGACGCGTCGATGTCCTCGAAGGAGAGCCCGCGCAGCAGCAGCAGGTTGCGCAGGGCGGCGCCCAGCTCGTCGGCCGTCGACTCGCGGACCGTCGCGAAGCGCCAGTGCTGCTGGAGGTCGGCGCCGTCGAAGGTGCCGATGTGGGTCTGCGTGTTGCCGGCGTCGACGACCAGGAGCATCGGGCGAGAAGTATGCTCGCTCGCCATGGACGCGACCCTCTACGCCGTCCCGGGGTCGCATCCCTGCGCGACGGTGGAGCGGGCGCTCGAGCTCAAGGGGATCGCGTACCGGCGCGTCGACCTCTTGCCGGGGCTCCACAAGCTCGCCCAACGCCGGCGCTTCGGCGCGGCGACCGTCCCGGGGCTCGAGATCGGCGGCGAGCGGCTGATCGGCTCGCGGCCGATCGTGCGGCGCATCGACGAGCTCGTCCCGGACCCCCCGCTGCGCCCGCACGACGCCCACCTGCGCGCGGAGGCCGAGCGCGCCGAGGAGTGGGGCGACGAGGTCCTGCAGTCCGTCGTGCGCCGGCTGAGCTGGGCGGTGCTCCGCCGCGCGCCCGCCGCCATGGACTCCTACACCGCCGGCGCGCAGCTGCCCATCCCGCCGCGGATCGCCGCGCTGGCCGGCCCGCCCGCCGCGGCGCTGAGCGCCCGCCTCAACGGCGCGTCGGATCCCAACGTGCGCGCCGACCTGATCAACCTGCCGCGCCATCTCGACCGGATCGACGGGTGGATCGCCGCCGGCGTCCTCGGCGGCGAGCAGCCCAACGCGGCCGACCTCCAGATCGCGTCGAGCCTGCGCCTCGCGCTCACCTTCGGCGACCTCGTGCCCGTGATCGACCCGCGCCCGGCCGGCCGCCTCGCCCGCGCGCAGTTCCCGGAGTTCCCGGGCCACGTGCCCGCGGGCACGCTGCCTAGCGCGTGGCTGCCCGCCGCTGCGGACGCAGCGTGACCGGCACGGTGGTCGCCCGGCGCACGCCCTGGCCGTCGACCGCGGCGGTCCGGACGAGCACGCGCAGGCGCGTGTGCCGGCGCAGGTAGGCCCGCGCCGGCCGGGAGATCCGCACGCTGACCCGCCGCGTCTCCCCCGGCGCCAGCGAGACGCGCGCCGAGCCGACGGGCACCCGCGCCTGGCCGCGCGCGAGCGTCGCCTGGAGGCCGAGGTCGCCCGTGCAGCGGGCGACCGTGGCGGTCGCGCAGCCGACGAGCAGCCGCGCGCGGCCCGTCGTCCGCGAGACGGTCGCCTGCCCGGCGAGCACCACGATGCCCGCGAACGGTCGCTGCCGGCTCCCGCCGTCCCCGCCGTCGCCGTCGCCGCCGCCGCTCCCGCCCCCGCTCCCGCCGCCCCCGCCCCCGCCCCCGCCGGGGCCGGGCGCGAGCTCGAGGACGAGCCCGAGGTTGTCGAAGTAGGCGTCGGCGTAGCTGCCGCCCGGCGCCTTGTAGGCGAGCAGCGAGACCTCGATGGAGCGGGTCAGGCTCGGCACGGCGGCCGAGGTGGAGCGCGGGAGCAGCGTCGTGGCGTTGGCGCGCGCGGCGGCGTCGACCGGGCCGAGCTCGAGCATCCCGAGCGTGACGCCGGACGGGCCCCGGAAGACCGCGCGCACCGTCGGCAGGTCGCCGTCGCCGCGGTAGCCGCCGAGCAGGCCCGAGAGCGTCGCCCGCGCGACGCCCGCGTCGATGCGCTCCGCACTCGCGCCCACGTCGACGACCTGGGTGGCGGCGGCGTCGCCGCCCGGGCCGCCGCTGAAGAAGCGCTCCCCGCCGCCGAGCGTGGCCGCCTGGCGCGCGGTGGGGAACGGATCGCTCCCGTAGGCGACCGTCTCGAAGCCGCCGGTCAGCGACCACCCCGGGATCGCCGTCGCCCCGGCGGACTCCGCGTCGGGGTTCTCGAGCAGGTTGCCGGCCGGCGCGGGCGCCGGCGGCGGCTGGCGCTCGTAGGCGCCGACGTCGCGCCGCGCGCGCCCGTCGCCGTCGCCGTCGGCGGCGCGGACCTCGCCGTCGAGGTCGGCCTGCGGCTCGGAGCCGTCGACCTCACCAGCGCGCGGCCGGTCGATGGCCAGCGGCGCCGGGTTGCCGCGCTCGACCAGGCGCGAGTCGGCCGCGAGCCGCGGGTCGGTCGCCGAGACGAACCCGGGCTCGCCGAAGACCGGCTCGGCGACCTCGGCGCCCGCCGCGGCGCCCGCCAGGTTCGAGTAGGCGGCGCTCGTCTCGCCGCCCGGGTCCTCCTGCAGCGAGACCAGGTGGCCGGAGCCCACGATCGAGGAGTCCAGCGACAACCGGCCGGTCCCCTCCCCCGAGCAGCCCGCGCGCCCGCCGGCGCGGGTGCTGCCGAGGACGGTCACGTGGCGGGCCTCGAGCGTCGAGCAGCGGGCTTCGAGCGCCGAGCGCGTCCCTCCGGCGTCGAGCAGGACGTCGTCGAGCACGAGCGGCGCGCCCGGCAGGGCGAGGACGGCCGCTGCACCGTCCGGCCCGTCGCCCGTCACCCGCACGGAGCGCACGTGCCCCGAGGCCTCGAGACCGCCGCCGCTGCCGACGCGGAACGTCGCCTCGCGCAGCACGACGCGGGCGCCGTCGAGCCGCAGCGGGCCCGGCAGAACGGTGCTGCCGGCGCCGGCGCCGACGACGTCGAGGCGCTCCGCGCTCGAGTAGGCGGCGCCCGCGGCGCCCGGGACGGTCCCGGCCGGCAGCCGCACCACGTCGGGCTCGCCGTTGTCCTCCGCGGCGCGCAGCGCGTCGGCGAGCGTGGCGCAGCCCGCGTCGCGGTCGCCGACGGTGCAGCTCCGCCCCTCGGCCGGGGCGGCGAGCGCGAGGCCGGCGAGGAGCGCCGGCAGCCAGCCGGCGAGACGGTGAACGCGCACTGAGTGAGCGAGAGTAGGCCGAGCCGACCCGGAGCGTCAGCCTGCGATGTTCAGCGGCGAACCGCCGAGCCGCACCCGCTGACCCGGGCCCAGCGCGGCCAGGGCCTCCTCGGCGCTCGGCCCGCCCGGGATCCGCAGCCCGGGATCGAGCTCGAGCAGCGGGACGAGCACGAAGCGGCGCGAGCGCACCTGCGGGTGGGGCAGCACGAGCCGCGCCGAGCGGTGCTCGCGGCCGCCGAGCAGCAGCAGGTCGACGTCGATCGGGCGCGGGCCGTGACGGGGCCCGCCCTCCTCGCGCCCCAGCGCGCGCTCCACCGCCTTGCAGGCGTCGAGCAGCGCCTCCGGCCCCAGCTCCGTCTCGACGCGCAGGCAGGCGTTGAGGAAGTCGGCCTGGTCGGGGACCTCGCCGACCGGCTCGGTCTCGTAGGTCGACGAGGAGGCGAGCACGCGCACCCCGCGCGCGGGGAGCGCGTCGGCCGCCGCCTGCAGGTGAGCCCGCCGGTCGCCGACGTTCGAGCCGAGCCCGAGGTGACCGATCACGCTCAGGCCCGCGGCTCCCGCAGCATCGCGAGCTGGCGCGACTGGACCAGCAGGACGCCGTCCTCGCTCCACAGCTCGCCGTCCTCCTCGAAGAACCCGCCGGCCACCCGCCGCGAGCGGAAGGCCCCGAGCACCCAGCCGGCGCCGCCCTCGGGCAGCGGGGCGCGAAAGTGGATCGTGAGGTCGATGGTCGGCGCGCCCGCGACGCCGCCGAGCAGCGCGAAGACCGCCGGCGGGAACGCGTCGGCGAAGGCCGCCAGGCCGACGTGGTCGACCCCGGGGCGGTCGGGAACGCGGATCCATCCGCCGACGAGCGCGTCGCCCGGCTCGCCGTCGGTCGCCCACCGCCACTCGTAGTTGGCCACGAACGGCGGCGCCTCCGGCACGTCGGCCATCGTCGTCGGGGCGACCTCGTCGGGCCCGCCGACCGCCGGTGGCGCGGTCGCGAGGTGGTCGAGTCCGCCCCCGCGCCAGACCGCCAGCGCCCCGAGGGCCAGCGCCACCGGCCGCCCGCCCTGCTCGAAGCGCAGCGAGACCACGCTCGTCGAACGGCCGTCGCGCTCCACCGTGCCGGCGATCTCCACCGGCCCGGCGGTCGCCGCCTCGAGGAAGTGGATCGTCACCGAGCGCGGCACCCGCTCGGGGTCGTCGACGAGCGCCTGCATCGCCCGCACGGCCAGCGCAGCGAGCAGCCCGCCGTTGGGGCCCCGGCCGACGAACCAGCGCTCGGAGATCTCCGCGCGCCAGCGCCGGTCGCCGGCGGGCTCGATGGCGGTGTCGGCGTCGAAGGCGGTCTGGGTCCTCATGCCGTCGCCGCCTCGCCCTCGCCCATGCCGAAGCGCCGGTGCAGCCGCGCGAGCGGCCGGGGCGCCCACCAGTTCCAGCGCCCCAGCAGGCCCATCAGCGACGGGACGAGCAGGGCGCGGACGAGCGTGGCGTCGATGAGCACGGCGAGCGCCGTCCCGACGCCGACCTCCTTGATGAAGATGATCTCCGACGTCGCGAACGCGCCGATGGCGATGCAGAACAGCACGGCGGCCGCGGTCACGATCCGGCCCGTGCGCTCGAGACCCAGCGCGACCGCCTCCTGGTCGTCCGCGCCGGCGTCGCGCGCCTCCTTGATCCGCGTGAGCAGGAAGACGCCGTAGTCCGTGGAGAGGCCGAAGGCGATCGCGAACAGCAGGATCGGCTGGGTCGACTCGAGCGCGCCCTGGCTCGAGAAGTCGAGCAGCCCCTCGAGCCGGCCGTCCTGGAAGACCAGCACGAGCAGGCCGAAGGCCGCCGACAGCGTCAGCAGGTTCATCACCAGGGTCTTGAGCGGCAGCACGAGCGATCCGGTCATCAGGAACAGGATGATCAGGGTCGTCCCGGCGAGGATGATCAGCGCGACCGGCAGGTGCTCGGCGAGCGACGTCTGCTGGTCGAGGAAGTCCGCGGTCTGGCCGCCGACGAGGACGTCGAACGGCGCCGGCACCTTGCGGATGTCGCGCGCCAGCTCCTTCGCCGGCTCTCCGAGCGCGGGGCCGCGCGGGAAGACGTCGATCCGCCAGACTCCGCCCTCCGGCTCGGCGACCGGCGCCACCGAGGCGGCGCCCGGCAGCTCCCCGAGCCGCTCGGCGTAGGCCTCGACCCGCTCGCGCGCGCCGGCCGGCGCGGTGACCGCCAGGTAGACCGGCGAGCTCGTGTCCGAGCTGAACTCCTCGCGCAGGGCGTCGTCGACCACGCGGGCGCTCTGGGTCGTCGGCAGGACGCTCGCGTCCACGCCGGTGAACTCGACGCGGCTGAACGGCAGCCCGAGGACGACGAGCAGCAGCGCGGTCGCCGCCGCGATCCGGCCCGGGCGCCGCAGGACGGCCGTCGACAGCCGGTACCAGAAGCCCGCCCGCACCTGCGTGGCGTCGCGGTGGGCGGCCAGCCGCCAGCGCTTCGGGCTCAGCGCGTTGATCCGCGGCCCGAGGGCGGCGAGCAGTGCCGGCAGCAGCGTCAGCGAGACGACCGCGGCGACCAGCGCGACGAGCGCACCGCCGATGCCCATCGAGTACAGGAAGCGCTGCGGGAACACCAGCAGCGAGGCGAGTGCCGCCGCCACGGTCACCGACGAGAAGACGACGGTGCGCCCGGCGGTCGCCATGGTCGCCCGCAGGGCGCCGAGCCGGTCTCCGCCGCGGCGCTCGAGCTCCTCGCGGAAGCGCGAGACGACGAACAGCGAGTAGTCGATCGCGAGCCCCAGCCCCAGGCCGATGATCAGATTGAGCGCGAAGACGGAGAGCCCGGTGACCTCGGCGTTGACCAGTCGCACGAGCAGGAAGGTGGTGAGGATGGTGGCCATGCCGACGGCCAGCGGCAGCAGCGCCGCCACGACGCCGCGGAAGACCCACAGCGAGAGCAGGAAGAGGATCGGGAACGCGAGCGTCTCGGCGCGCGCGAGGTCCTCGGAGACCTGCGTGCCGACCTGCTCGCCGCCGAGCTCGGCGCCGCCGACCGTGACGCCGGGCTCGGCGGAGAGGCGTTCCTGGATGCGCAGCGCCGCGTCGCCGCTCGCCTGGCCCGCCTTGAAGCGCGCCACCGCGTAGGTCGAGCGCCCGTCGCGGGAGACGAGCTCGCGCGGGCCGCGGCCCGGGCGGTATGCCCCCACGTCCGCCACGGCGGGATCCGCGCGCAGGACGGCCACGACCCGGCCGAGCTTCGCCTGGGCGGCGCGCGTGTCGGCCGGTGCGCCCAGGCGGACCAGGGCGATGATGTCGGGCGACGCCGAGGCACCCGTCGCCGCGGTGATCCGCTCCTGCGCGAGCACAGCCTCTGAAGCCGCGTCCGCGAAGTCGTCGTCGTCGGTGAGGATTCCGGCCACCGGGCCGCCGACCGCGCCCGCCACCGCGATGAACACGAAGGCGGCGACCAGCACCCAGCGGGCGCGGCAATGGACGAAGCGGGCGACGGCGTCGAGCATGAACTCAATCCTCTCGCAGGTTGTGAGCGATCACTTCGCGGCAGTCAAAAAAGGGGGTCTGCATCAGCAGACCTCGTCGCCCTTATCCCAGGCCTCGCCGCGCAGCTCGGCCAGCAGCTCCCCGGGCGCCAGCCACTGCGCGAGCCACGGCTCCTCGCCGGCGACGGCCTCGAGGTCGAGCGAGGCGATGACGTTGAGCAGCATCCCGGTCGAGCAGAACAGCCACACGTCGGCGGGTCCGGCCTCGGAGATCTCGCGCACGTCGCGGATGAGCTCGACGTAGCGGGCCCGCACCCGGCCGCGGATGTCCGGATCCGCGCAGGCGGCGTAGCTCTGCATCTGGAACAGCAGCGCGTCGCGGTCGGCGAGCAGCTCGATGTAGGCGCCGCCCATCGCCATCAGGCGATCGGCGGGCTCGAGCCCCTGCGCCGCGCGGCGGAAGGCCGCGACCACGCGCTCGTGGACGCGCTGGTGGCAGGCGAGGAAGAGGTCCTTCTTGGTGCCGAAGAGGCGGAAGAGGTACGGCTGGGAGATGCCCGCGTCGCGGGCGATCGCGTCGGTGGAGGCCGCGTTGTAGCCCGAGCGCGCGAAGTGGCGGATCGCCTCGGCGATGATGTCCTCGCGGCGCTCGCCGGCGCTGCGGCGGGGGGTGGTCGACGAAGTCTCGGTCACCGTACGAGCGGCAGGTTAGTGACCACTCACAACACTGTCAAGCCCGCCCGGCTCAGCGCTCCTCGCGCCAGACCTCGACGGAGACCTCCTCGACCGGCAGCGGCAGCGGCGGCTCGGGCTTGGCGGCCTTCACGTAGACGCTGTCGGCGCCGAACTGGGCCGCGAGGCGGTCAGCGATCACCGCGCAGAGCCGCTCGAGCGTCTTGTAGGAGCGCTGCTGGGCGATCAGCGCGACGAGCTGGCAGACCTCGGCGTAGTCGACGGTGTCCTCCACGCGGTCGGTGACGAGCGCGTCGGGCTCCCCGACCTCGAAGCGGACGTCGAGGACGAGCCGCTGGCCGACCTCGCGCTCGGCGGCGGTGACCCCGTGGTGCGTGTAGAGGGAGAGCCCGACGATCTCGATGGTCGCGCCGACCTCGGGGCCCTCGCGCTCGTCGTCGTCCTCGCTCAGCTCGTCGTCGTCGTACGCGTCGTCGTCGGGGTCCACGTGGCCCGCAACGTAGCAGTCGCCACCTCCAGCGCATCGCGCGTGACGGCGACGTCGTGGACGCGGAAGACGCGCGCCCCGCGCTCGAGCGCGAGCACGTTGGCGGCGGCCGTGCCGACCGCGCGCTCGGCGACGTCGCGGCCGGTGATGCGGCCGATGAACGACTTGCGCGAGACCCCGACGACCAGCGGGCGCCCGAGCGCCGCGAGCTCGTCGAGGCGCCGCAGGAGCTCGAGGTTGTGCTCGAGCGTCTTGCCGAAGCCGATGCCGGGGTCGAGCATGATCCGCTCCTCCGCCACTCCCTCGGCGACCGCGAACGCGAGCCGCTCCTCGAGGAACGCCTTGACGTCGGAGACCACGTCGTCGTAGCGGGGGTCGACCTGCATCGTGCGCGGCTCGCCGAGCATGTGCATCAGGCAGCAGTCGAGGCCGCGCTCGGCGACGAAGGCCGCCATCCCCGGCTCGTGGCGGAACGCCGTCACGTCGTTGACGTAGGTCGCCCCCGCCTCCACCGCCGCGCGCGCGACCTCGAGCTTCATCGTGTCGACGGAGACCTGCGCGCCCGCGTCCACGATGCCCTCGATCACCGGGAGCACGCGGCGCAGCTCGGCCCCGGCGGGAACCGGGTCGGCGCCCGGGCGGGTGGACTCGCCGCCGACGTCGACGATCTCCGCGCCCTCGGCGACGAGCCGCCGGGCGTGGGCGATCGCCGCGGAGGCGGACTCGAACGTGCCCCCGTCGGAGAACGAGTCGGGCGTCACGTTGACGATGCCCATGAGCGTGAAGTCCGCGCCCGCCATGCCCGAGCCATCCTACGTGCGTCCAGCGGCGCGCCCGTGCGCGCGGGCGGGCGCCGGAGGGCGCCGATGGATGGGCATGAACATCCAGACCGAGGCCGCCGCGGCGGTCCAGGCGCAGATCCTCTTCGACTCGCGCCCGCAGGTCATGCAGGTGCAGGCCACGCCGGCCGCGGCGGAGACGAGCGCGGCCCCGGCGGCCGACGGCGCCGACGTGGTCCTGACGCTGTCGGCGGCGGCGCGGAGCCTCGTCGGCGGGGGCTAGCGTCACGGGCATGGCCGTCGACATCCGCCGCCTGCGCTCGGGGGACGAGGCGGCCGTGCTCGCCGCCGGGCACCTGTTCGACGCCCCGCCGCGCCCAGACGCCACCCGGCGCTTCCTCGCCGAGCCGACGCACCACCTCCTCATGGCCGAGGAGGGCGGCGAGGCGGTGGGCTTCGTCTCGGGCGTCGAGACGACGCACCCTGACAAGGGCACCGAGATGTTCCTCTACGAGCTCTCGGTCGCCGAGGATGCGCGCCGCCGCGGCGTGGGCCGCGCGCTCGTCGAGGCGCTCGCCGCGCTGGCACGCGAGCGAGGGTGCTACGGCATGTGGGCCGGCACCGAGCCCGGCAACCAGGCTGCCCGCCGGACCTACGCCCGCGCCGGCGCGCGCGAGTCGCCCGCCCACCTCGTCGTGGAGTGGGGCTTCTAGAGGCGGCCGAAGAAGCGCGCGGCGATCGGGGCGGCGACCGAGCCGCCCGAGCGGCCGTTCTCGACGAGCACGGCCAGGGCGAGGTCGCCGCGGGTGGCGATGAACCACGCGTGGGTCTTCGGCGGGTCGCCGGTCCCGAACTCCGCCGTCCCGCTCTTGCCGCGGACCGCGCCCGGCACGCCGCGGAGCGCCTGGCCGGTTCCCGACGTGACGACGCGGCGCATGAGCGAGCGCAGGGTGTCGCGCTCGCCCGCCGCGAGGCGCCGCCCGGCCCGCTTCGGGTCGTCGGCGAGCAGCCGCGGCGCCCGCCAGCGCCCGGCGGCCACCGTCGCCGCGACCCCCGCCATCGAGAGCGGGCTGGCCAGGATCCGCTCCTGGCCGATCATCGAGGCGGCGCGCGCCGCCGGGTCGGGGACGTTGGGGACCGAGGCGCGCGGCGCGCGGACCGGCAGCCTCAGCGGCTCCCCCAGGCCGTAGTCGCGCGCGGTGGCGCGCAGGTCGCCGGCGCGCAGCCGCCCGGCGAGGCTGGCGAAGGCCGTGTTGCACGACTGCTGGAAGTCGACGAAGAACGGCACGCGGCCGCCCGCGCCGCCCTCGAAGTTGCGGAACGGACGGCCGCCGACCTCGACCGTCCGCGGGCAGTCGACGACGTCCTGCGCGCGCAGGCCGCGGCGCAGCAGCGCCGCGGTGGAGACCACCTTGAAGGTCGAGCCGGGCGGGTAGCGGCCCTCGACCGCGCGGTCGTAGGTCGAGTCCGCCGGGCGGTTCGCCACCGCCAGGACGTCGCCCGACGACGGCTGCACGACGACGAGCGCCGCCTCGTCGCGCCGGGCGCCGCGCGCGGCCTCCGCGGCGCGCTGGACGCGCGCGTCGAGCGTCGTGCGCACCGCCTCCCCCGGCCGGCCGGCGCGCTCGAGCAGCGTGTCGCGCGGGGCGTCGGAGACGCGCAGGACGATCCGGCGCGAGGGCGTGCCCGCGATCCGGCGCTCGACCGCGGCCTGGAGGCCGGTCTGGCCGATCTGGTCGCCCGGCGAGACCGCGTCGCCGAGGCGCTCGAGCTGCTCGGCGGTCACCGGCGCCACCGTCCCGAGCAGCGCACGGGCGAAGTCGCGCGAGGGCGCGAGCTGGCGCGTGCCCTCCATCGTGAGCACGCCGTCGATCGCCTTCAGCCGCGCGGCCCTGGACCTGAACTCCGCTCGGCGGAGGGTGATCGCCTCGACGAACTGCCCGGCCGGCGCCGCGCGGGCCGCCTGCGCGAAGCGCCGCGGGGCGATGCCCACGACGCGCGCGAGCCGCCGCGCGATGCCGTCGAGGCGGGGGGTGTCGCCGGCGGCCACCCCGACCTGCACGACGGCGCGCTGGGTGACGAGCGGCCGGCCGCGCCGGTCGTCGAGGCTGCCGCGCCGGGCGGGGTCGCGGATCGTCCCGAGGCGGGCGACGCCGTCGACGAAGGGATGGACGATCGTCGGCCGCCAGTCGACGCGCCAGCGCTCCGCCTCCTGGCGGAGGCCCGCGTCGGTCTCATAGCCCCAGCGCCCGATCGCAGGGACCTCCCAGTCGACGCGCAGCCGCGCCCGCGCACTCCCCTCGCCCTCGCGCAGCGAGAGCAGCCGGGCGCGCACCCGCGCGCCGTCGAGCCCCTTGCGGTTGACCGCGAGCACCCGCGCCGCCTCGGCCGGGCGCGTGGTCTCGCGCGCGGCGGCGCGGTCGTCGCCGCGCGACCACGCGGCGAGGAAGGCCCCGGCCGCCTCGCGAGGCCCGGGCTCCTCCGCCTCGCGCTGCAGCCGGAGCCCGACGTTCGCACCCGCGAGGGCGAGCACCGCCACGCCGAGGATCACCAGCGTCCGCAGCCGCGGGACGCGCGGTCGCAGCCGCGACGTGCGGTGGTTGCGGCGCGGGCTCCGGCGCATCGAGCCCAGCCTACGCAGCCGTCCCCCGGCGGCCGCAGCCGCCGGGGGTGGCCGGCACGTCTAGAGGCGGGTCGACGTCAGCGTCGACCGGCTGGTCTGGCCGTTCCGGGTGACGGAGATCTTCACCCGGTACTCGCCGCGCTCGAGACCGCGGGGGCGGAGCGAGAGCCGCTGGGTGGCGCCCGCCGCGACGTCCTTGGCGGCGAAGCGCTTGATGACCCGCTCACGGCGGTTCGTCACGATCACCTCGACGCGAGCCGCCTGGTTGAGCTTGTAGGCGATCCCGAGCCGCTTCGAGTCGGTGCCGCCGAAGACGGGACGCGAGAGCTTGAACTTGGCAAGCGTCCCGCACCGGTCACGCCCGTAGAACGCGCGCCGCGGGCCGAACCGGCCGTTGGAGCGCCCGAGCGTCACGCGGACGGTGTCGACCTGCCCGTTCGTGCCCTTGGTGCGGAAGCGGGCGAAGTAGAACCCGTTGCCGACCTTGCGGCCACGGTTGTCGCGCCCGTTCCACGTGAACGCGCCGGTCTTGCCGGTGAACCGCTTCACGAGCCGCTCGCCCGTGATGCGCCGGCCGCGAGACTGGCGGAAGACGTCGACCGTGACCGGCTGGTTGGCGGCCCGGGCGAAGTCGAACGTCACGCCGCCGTTGCGACCGGTCCCGCGAGCCGTCGCCCGGGAGAACCCGGCGTTCGACTGGCAGGCCGTCGGCTGCGTGGTCGTGGTGGTCGGCTGCGCGCCCTGGCCCTGGCCCTGGCCCTGGCCGCCGCCGGTGTTCGGCTGGCAGCTGGCACCGCCCGTGCCACCGGTGCCCGGAGCGTCCGGCAGGGTCGGTGCCGGATCGTTGTCCCGGCACTGCTGCACGCCGCCCGAGACCGGCGGGGCGGCGCAAGCGGCAGGCTCCGTGGCGGTCGCCGGCTTGACCGGTGTCCTCGGAGGCGTGGACTTCACCGCGTCCGTCCGGGTCAGCCCGCCCTCGGAGACCGGGATCTTGAAGGCCGAGCCCTGGTAACGGTCGCGCTGGACCTCGGCGGCCCCGGAGGTCGTCGGCCAGCGCGAGCAGTCCTCGCCCGTGTACTCGAGGACGTCGAGGCCGCGAACGGTGTCGCCGGCGAAGATGAAGCCCTTGTGCGCCTTCGCCGACCAGGTCTCGGAACCCTTCGGAATGAAGAAGCCGAGCTCCTTGGGCTTGTCCGGATCGGTGAAGTCGACGATCCGGGTTCCGCGTCCGTACCAGGCGACGGTCAGGCGGTTCTCGTCGGGCGCCTGCCAGAAGACGTGCGCCGTGCAGCCATCGTCCGGGTCGGCGTTCTGCTGCGGTGCGAGGTTGAAGGTGCCGCGCTGGCTGATGTTCTCCCCACCCGGAAGCTCCTTGAACTGGCCGGCCTTCATGCCGTCCTTCTCGAGGTCGAGGAAGTGCAGCGCGCCCGGAGAGGTCACGCTGAGCGCGCCGGCGGGAATCGGTCCGCTCACGTCGCCGCCGCCGCAGCCGGGCAGGCCGGAGCCGCCGCCGAACTCGTCGGACTCGATCGCCACTGTGCGGTCGAAGTTCGGCTCCAGGCCGTGGGAGATCCCGACGCCGTGCTCGGAGGCGGTGAAGCGCTGGACGAACTTCGGCTTGGTCGGGTCGCTGACGTCGAGGACGTCGGTGAAGCCGATGGAGGCCGAGTAGGCGTAGACCTTGCCGTCGGGGCGGTGGTCGACCTGGAGGTCGTGCGACCCCTGGCCGTGGGCGTTCAGCGTTCCGATGACCTTCGGCTGTGCCGGGTTGGCGATCAGCTGCCGGATGTCGAAGATCTCGAACCGGTTGTAGGTCGACGAGAACTGGTCCACGTAGACGTACGGCCAGTCGAGCGTCGTGTTGTGGGCGCCGTCGACGACGTTGCCGTTCGCCGCCGTCTGACCGACGAAGGCGACCTCGCGCGGCTTGGTCTTGTCGGAGATGTCGATCACCACGAAGCCCTCGTCGCCGGCGTGCTTGGGCTGACCCTCGGTCTTCGCGCCGCAGGTGTTCGACGTGAACTCGATGGCCAGGATCGCGTACTGCGGGTTCGAGCCGGGCTGGAGCTGGATGTCGTTCTGGCCGCCGGGGCAGTCGAAGACGCCGGCGCGCTTGGGGTTGTACGGGTCCTTGATGTCGACGATGACCATGCCCTCGCCGTAGGACCCGACGTAGGCGTAGTCCCCGGCAAGCTCGAGGTCCGACGCCGCCACGCGGCCCTCCATCGGGACGTTGGCGATGATGCGCATGTTCTGCCCGGTGCCCGTGAGCTCTTGCGGGGCCGCGAGGCCGTCCGCGCCGAGCATGCCGACCGGGTCGCCCTCCCCGAAGTACCCGGCGAACGCCGACGAATAGGCGCTCGCCTTCTCGTGCGCGCCGGCCGAGATGGGCCAGGCGGCTAGGGCGGTCAGGGCGAGGGAGAGCAGCAGGAGGCGTCGCATGCCTCCAAAGTAGCGCGACCGCGTGGCGGAGAACGCCGGTTCGGCGCATCGGACGCCATTCCGGTGCGTCGGCGGACCGAGGCGCCCGCCTGTGACTACGCCA
>JAUJME010000116.1 GCA_030447005.1 Solirubrobacteraceae bacterium
GCGCGAGGCGCGGCTGCGCGAGTTCCGCGTCGACTCGGTCACCGGTGGCCAGGACGCGCTCGGCGAGGCCTCCGTCGTGCTCGAGCTCGCGGGGCAGTCCGCGGCGGGCCAGGGCGTCTCGACCGACATCATCGAGGCGGCCGCGCTCGCCTACGTCCGCGCGCTCTCAAACGCCGAGCGGCGGGTGGAGGCGGCGGCCGAGGCGGCGACCTCGGAAGGCCCGTCGGAGCCCGAGCTCACGCCGACGCCCTAGTCGCGCGCCAGCGCCCGGCCCTGCCTCCACGCCGCGTCGAGCACCCGCTCGACCCGCCGCGCGTCCATCAGGTTCGGGCCCATCGCACGCGACGCCCCGGCGTCGGGCGCGATGATGCGGACGCGCGCGCCGCGGCTGCGCAGCGCGAGCGCCTCGGCGGCCGTCGCGCCGATCGACCACGGCCGCAGCGCGCTCGAGGCGGCGGTGGGATTGAGGCAGAGGACCTCCGTGCCGCGCCCCGCCGGCGCGACGTCGAGGTTGGATCCGCTCCACGCGCCGCCGTCGACGTACTCGCGCCCGCCGATGCGCACCGGGGCGAACACCCACGGGATAGAGCACGAGGCGAGCACCGCGTCGCGCACGGTCGCCTTGGGTGCGCCGGGGGCCCCGAAGACCACGCGCCGGCCCGTGCGGCGGTCGACCGCGGTGATCCGCAGGCGGCCGTCGAAGCGGGCGCCCAGGCCGTCGATGAGGCGGCCGAGCCCGCCGAGGTCGCGCTCCGCGCGCCCCGCGGTCGAGAGGGCCGCCGCGCGCAGCACGGCGCCGCCGGGCGCGGCGCCCGCGAGCGCGAGCGGGGCCAGCGGCGTGGCGGCGGCGGCGCCGGCGCGCACGAGGCCGGCGAGCACCCGGCTGCGCGAGGGAACCGGCGCGTCGTCGACCGCCTCGGCGTAGCGGCGCTCGGCCCGCGCGCCGGCCTCGGGCCGCTTCCCGGCGGCGAGCACGGACGCGACGATCGAGCCCGCGGAGGTCCCGACGAAGCACTCGCACGCCCGGAAGTCGAGGCCCGAGACCGACTCGGCGCCGGCCAGGAGGCCGCGCATCCAGGCCTCGCCGAGCGTCCCGCCGCCCGCGAGGACGAGGACGTCGGGACGGGTGCGCAGCGGCTCGCTCATGTGCGTCAGCGTACGGTGGCGCAACCTCGACCCGATAAAGGGGTATTACGCCTTTGTGAACGTCTCCCCGTTGCGCTCCCTCCTGCCCGCGGTCCTCGCCGCCGCGCTCCTGCTCCCCGCCGCCGCCGCGCACGCCGCGGCCCCCGCCGCAGTCTTCGGCGGCAAGGTCCCCTGCAAGCCGCAGGAGGGCGTGGTCTTCTGCCAGGGCTCGGCCGCCACGCGCGTTCCGACCTTCGACAGGGTGCCGCTCGACGTCAACGTCGCGCTGCCGGCCGACGCCACCGGCCGCCTGCCGCTCGTCGTCCTCCTGCACGGCTACGGCGGGCGCAAGCAGAGCTTCACGACCGCGGCCAAGTGGGCGCGCAAGGGCTACGCCGTCCTCACCTACACGGCGCGCGGGTTCAACGAGTCCTGCGGCACGCCGCCCAACCGCAACGATCCCGTCTGCGTCGAGCGCGGCTGGGTCCGGCTCGCCGACTCGCGCTACGAGGTCCGCGACACCCAGCACCTCGCCGGCGTCCTCGTCGACGAGGGCATCGCCGACCCGCAGCGCATCGGCCCGACCGGCCCGTCCTACGCCGGCGGCCAGTCGCTCTCGCTCGCCCTGCTCAAGGACCGCATCCTCGACACGGACGACAAGCTCAAGCCGTGGACGAGCCCCAAGGGCGAGCCGATGCGCATCGCGGCGGCGGCGCCGTGGATCCCGTGGTCCGACCTCGTCTACTCGCTCGTCCCGAACGGGCGCACGCTCGACTACGTCCTGCACAAGCCGACCGACTCGTTCAACCCGCCGGGCGTGATGAAGGAGTCCTTCGTCAGCGGCCTGTACGCCGCCGGCGAGGCGACGGGCCAGTACGCGCCGCCGCGCGTCGACCCGGACGCCGACCTGCGCGTCTGGTACCCGCGCGTCCAGGCCGGCGAGCCCTACTCCGATCCGCTGGCGCTCGACATCTTCAGCGAGATCTCGGCCCACCACCAGGCCTTCTCGCTCCCCGTGCCGGCCGGCGGCGTCCCGCCGCTGTTCATCTCCAACGGCTTCACCGACGACCTGTTCCCGGTCGACGAGGCGCTGCGGATGGTCAACCGGCTGCGCGACGAGTCGCCCAGCACCCCGATCCGCCAGCTCCACATGGACTACGGCCACCAGCGCGGCCAGAACAAGAAGGCCGACACCGACCTGCTCGAGCAGCGGATCATGGAGTGGTTCGACCACCACCTCAAGGGCGAGGGCGCGCCGCCGGCCCAGGTGGTCGAGACCCGCACCCAGACCTGCCCGAAGGACGCGCCGTCGGCCACCTTCGTGGCCCGCACCTGGGGCGAGCTGCACCCGGGTGAGGTGCGCCTGGTCGAGCCGGCCGCCAAGAGCCTCAACTCGGCCGGCGGCAACGAGACGGTGTCGCGGACGGTCGACCCGATCGCCGGCGGCGGCGCCTGCGCGACGACCAGCGCGAACGACATCCCGCAGACGGCGACCTACCGGTTCCCCAAGGTGACCGGCGACGGCTACACGCTGCTCGGCTCGCCGACCGTCGTCGCCGACCTGACGACGAGCGGGGCCAACCCCCAGGTCAACGCGCGGCTGTGGGACGTCTCGCCCGACGGCTCGAGCCAGACGCTCGTGGCCCGCGCCATCTACCGGCCGGAGGCGAGCGGCCGCCAGGTCTTCCAGCTGCACTCCAATGGCTACCGCTTCAAGGCCGGCCACACCCCGAAGCTCGAGCTGCTCGGCCGCGACGCCCCCTACTCGCGGCCGTCGAACGGCCCGTTCAGCGTCGCGGTGGCCAACGCCGACCTCCGCCTGCCGGTGGCCGAGGCGCCGGGCGGCCAGGTCGGGCGCCCCGCCGACCCGGTCCTCCCCAAGGGCGCGGCGTTCGCCCGGGACGCACGGGTCCCGGGGACCCAGCCCGCGCCGATCGCCACCTCCGGCAAGCCGGCGGCCGCACCCGTCTCGCGCCGCGTCTCCGTCCGCACGCGCTACCAGCGCCGCGCGCGCGGGCGATGCGGCGGGGCGACGCTCCGCCTCAGCGGCGCGGGCCTCGCCGGGGCGCGGACGGTCGACGCCCTGCTCGGCGGCCGGCGGATCGCGCGCGACACGCGCGCGCCGTTCAAGCTGCGGCTGCGCGGCTCGAAGGTCCGGCGGGCCAAGCGGATCGCGGTGCGGATCACGCGCACGGACGGCAGCCGCCGGACGATCGTCCGCCGGCTCCGCCGCTGCCGCTAGCCGTTCGTACGCGATAACATACGGACGTAATGGCCGCCGCCTCAGCGCCCACCGAGCCCAACGTCACCTCCCTCGGGCCGCGCGTCCGCGCGCTGCGCGAGGCGATGGACCTCTCGCTGCGCGATCTCGCCGACCGCTCGGGCGTCTCCGCGCCGATGCTCTCGCAGGTCGAGCGGGGGGAGACGAGCCCCACGCTGCACACCGCCGCCCGCATCGCCGCCGGGCTCGAGCTGCGGCTCTCCCAGCTCCTGCGGCTCGACGAGGGCGCCGGGCACGTCCAGGTCGTCCGCGCCGGCGAGCGCCACCGGGGCGGAGGGACGGGCGGGCACCGCTACGAGATCCTCACCCCGCCGCTGCCCGGCCTGCGCGCCGAGCTGGCCCGCCACCGGATCGCCCCGGGCGCGGCGACGGGAGGACCGGACGACCCGCCGCGCCACGAGGCCGGCTCGCGGGAGACCGCGCTGGTCGAGTCGGGCACCGTCGTGCTCGACATCGACGGCGAGCGCCACGAGCTCGCCGCCGGCGACTGCGTGACCTTCGACGCCGACCTGTCGCACCACTTCGAGAACGCCGGCGATGAGGAAGCCACCCTGATCGCCGTGGTCTGCGCGGGACTGCGCCGCTCGTGACCACTGCCGCCACCACCCTGTTCGACAAGCTGTGGGCCGCGCACGAGGTCGCGCCCGGGCTGATCTACATCGACCTCCACCTCGTCCACGAGGTCACGAGCCCGCAGGCGTTCGACGCGCTGCGGATGGCCGGCCGCCCCGTCCGCCGCCCGGACCGCACGCTGGCCACCGCCGACCACAACGTCCCGACGGACGGCACCCCCGTCGCCGCTCAGATACACGACGCTCTTTCCCGCGTGCAGGTCGAGACGCTCGAGCGCAACTGCGCGGAGTTCGGGATCCCCGTCTACTCGCTGGGCTCCGACCGCCAGGGCATCGTCCACGTCATCGGGCCCGAGCTCGGCGTCACCCAGCCGGGTATGACCATCGTCTGCGGGGACTCCCACACCGCCACCCACGGCGCCTTCGGGGCCCTGGCCTTCGGGATCGGGACGAGCGAGGTCGAGCACGTGCTCGCCACCCAGACCCTCTCCCAGCCCAAGCCCAGGGCGATGCGGATCCGCTACGAGGGGGAGCTGGGCTACGGCGTGACCGCCAAGGACCTGATCCTCGCCACCATCGGCGAGCTCGGGACGGGCGGGATGGCCGGGCACGCGGTCGAGTTCGCCGGGCCGGTGATCGAGCGGCTCTCGATGGAGGGCCGCATGACGATCTGCAACATGACCATCGAGGGCGGCGGCCGGGCCGGGATGATCGCGCCCGACGAGACGACCTTCGAGTGGATCCGCGGCCGCCCCGCCGCGCCGGAGGACTTCGACGGAGCGGTGGCGCGATGGCGCGAGCTGAGCACGGACGCGGGCGCGACGTTCGACCGCGAGGTGGTCCTCAATGCGAGCGGGGTCTCCCCGGTGGTGACGTGGGGGACGACGCCCGCCATGGTCGCGCCGGTCACCGCCGCCGTCCCCGAGCCGGCGTCGGAGAGCGACGAGCGCGCGCTGCGGTACATGGGGCTCGAGCCGGGCGTCCCGATCGAGGAGATCGCGCTCGACCGGATCTTCATCGGCTCGTGCACGAACTCGCGGATCGGCGACCTGCGCGCCGCCGCCGCGGTCGTCAAGGGGCGCAGGGTCGCCCCGACGCTCAAGGCGATGGTCGTCCCGGGCTCCCAGCAGGTCGCCCGGCAGGCCGAGGCCGAGGGCCTCGACGAGATCTTCCGCGCGGCCGGCTTCGACTGGCGGACCGCGGGCTGCTCCATGTGCCTCGGCATGAACCCCGACACGCTCTCGCCGCAGGAGCGCTGCGCGTCGACCTCCAACCGCAACTTCGAGGGCCGCCAGGGCCGCGGCGGGCGCACCCACCTGGTCTCCCCGGAGATGGCCGCCGCCGCTGCGATCGAGGGCCACTTCGTCGACATCCGGACGTGGAACCGGGAGCCCGTCGTCTGATGGAGCCGATCCGCCTCATCGAGGGCCCGGTCTCCGTGCTCGACCGCGCGAGCGTCGACACGGACCAGATCATGCCCGCGCGCTACC
>JAUJME010000016.1:0-11095 GCA_030447005.1 Solirubrobacteraceae bacterium
TCGCGCTCTACCTGATCTACCTCCTGCGCCGGCCGATCACCTGGGTGATCATCGCGGCGTTCATCGCGGTCGCCATCTCCGGGCCGATCGGGCTGCTCGAGCGCCGGATCAAGCGCCGCGGGCTCGCGACCGCGATCGCCTACGTCGTGCTCGTCCTCGTGCCGGTCGGGATCGGCGCGCTGATCGTGCCCCCCGTCATCCGGCAGGCCAACCAGCTCGTCGAGGACCTGCCGGGCTACGCGCAGCAGGTGCAGGAGTTCGTCCGCGGCAACGCGACGCTGCGCGGCCTCGAGGAGGACTTCGACGTCACGGGGCGGCTCGAGGAGCAGGCGCGCGAGCTGCCGGGCCGCATCGGCAACGCCGCCGGCGTGCTCTCCGACGTCGGGCTCGGCCTCGTCAACTCGATCTTCGCGCTGGTCACGATCCTCATCCTGTCGGTCTTCCTGGTGGGCAGCGGGCGGCGTTGGATCGACGCCGCGCTCTCGATGCGACCACCCGACCAGGCCGAGCGCCTGCGCCGCACGACGGACCGGATCGGCAACGCGATCGGCGCCTACGTGGGCGGCGCGCTCGCGCAGGCGATCGTCGCCGGCGTGACCACGTACGTCGTCCTGCTGATCCTCGGCGTCCCGTTCGCCGGGCCGCTCGCGGTCCTCGTCGCCCTCTTCGACCTCATCCCGCTGGTCGGCGCGACGATCGGCGCGGTGCTCGTGGGGGTGGTCACCGTGTTCTCGGACTTCCCGACGGACACCATCGTCTGGACGGTCTGGGCGATCGTCTACCAGCAGATCGAGAACACGGTGATCCAGCCGCAGATCCAGAAGCGGGCGGTCAACATCCACCCGTTCGTGGTGCTCGTCTCCGTGCTCTTCGGCTCGACGCTGTTCGGCGTCCTGGGCGCGCTGCTGGCGATCCCGCTGGCCGCCGCCGTGCAGATCGTCATCCGCGAGTTCCTCCACCTGCGCCGCTACGACCCGTCGCCTCCGCCCGCACCGCCGCCGGCCGGTGCGGTCGCGGCAGGCTCCTAAGCTTCGTCGCGATGCAGGCGGGCGTGACCCTCGGACAGCTCGCCCTCGGGCTCGAAGACCGCTTCCAGCGGCTGCGCTCGGAGCTCGGGGTCGAGGCCTTCGGGCTCAACCTCATGCACCTCGCTCCGGGTCAGCGCGGGCGGATCCACTCCCACGAGCGCCAGGAGGAGGTCTACGTGGTCCTCCACGGAACGCTGACGCTCGAGCTGTCCGGCGACGAGCGCCACGAGCTGGCGAGGGGCGAGCTCGCGCGGGTGGCGCCCGACGTGCGCCGGCAGCTCTCCAACCGCAGCGACGGCCCGGTGCGCTTCCTCGCGATCGGCGGCGCGGGCGACCACGAGGGCCGCGACGGCGTCGCCTACGCGGGCTGGGAGGCCGCCGAAGGGCGCCCCCCGGCCGACGTGCCGCTGCCGGACGACCTGGCGGCCGGCGGCTGAGCGGCGATGGACGAGGGCGTGCCCATCTCCTACAAGCTGCTGGCGCGCGGCACCCCGGTCGTCTCCTCCGACGGCGTGCAGCTCGGCGTCGCCGAGCGGGCGATCGACAACGCCAAGGAGCAGATCTTCGACGGGATCGTCATGCGCGCCGGGGACCGGCTGCTGTGGATCGACGCGCCGGAGGTGGCGCGCATCTACGAGCGCCAGGTGCAGATCACGCTCGACGCGGCGACCGCCGAGGCGCAGCTCGGCCCGTATGAGCCGGGCGCGCCCGAGTTCAGCGCGAACGTCCGCGCCGGGCGGATCGGGCGCTTCTTCGGCGGCGGCTGGAAGCGCCGCTAGCCCGAGGTCACGAGCGGGCGCCGGTCGGCCTCGGGCTCCGGGGCGGGCGCCGGGCGCTCGTCCGCGGGCGCGAGGCGGCCGGCGGCGGCCACCGCCCACAGCAGGGCGATCCAGGTCAGCGCCGCGAGCGCGACGTGGACCCAGACGATCCCCGGCGGCAGCTCGAGCAGGTACTGCGTCGTGCCGACCACGCCCTGGGCGGCGAGCAGCAGGCAGACGGCCGTGAGCGCCCGGCGGGTGAGCGCGTCCGCGCCGCGGCGGCGCAGCAGCCACCAGACCGCGACGGCGGCGAGGCCGAGCGCGGCGGCGATCCGGGCGTGGCCCCTGATCGCCCACTCGAGCGTCTCGAGGCCGAACCACTCGATCCGGTCGACCTCGTCGCCGGTGCCCTCCCCGCCGGCGTGCGGGCCGGCCGCCGTGGCCACCGTCCCGGCCGCGATGGCGACGAACCCGAACGGCGCGAGCGCCCGCACCGCCCAGGTGGCGGCGCGGTCGGTGGCCGGCGGGCGCTCCCCCGGTTCGTAACGCGAGCGCCAGACCAGCGAGACGGCGGCGACCAGCAGCAGCATCGAGAGCAGGTGGTGGCCCATCACCCAGCCCGGGGCGAGGTCGTACCAGACCGTCATCCCGCCGAGGATCGCCTGGGCGAGGACGCCGAGCGGGAGCAGGAAGGCGATCAGCGCGAGGTCGCGCCGGTACGGGCGGCGGCGGAAGGCGGCGAGGAAGGCCAGGATGCAGGGGAACGCCACCACGCCCGTCAGCAGCCGGTTGCCGAACTCGATGAGCCCGTGGACGTGCAACTCGGGCGCGAGGCTCGTGCCGTTGCACTTGGGCCAGTCCGGGCAGCCGAGCCCGGAGCCGGTCAGCCGCACCGCCGCGCCGGTGAAGACGATCAGCGTGAGGACCCCGAGGGCGGCGTACGCGATCCGCAGGTAGGTGCGCGGTGTCACGGTCGGGAGGCGTCGCACGGGGGCCTTAGAGTAGTGGCGGATGCCCCGGGAGCTCCACCTCCTCAGCGTCGTGGCGCCGATGCTCGACGAGGAGCAGCTCGCCGGCGCCTTCCACGCCCGGACGACGGCTGCGCTCGAGGGGATCCCCTTCGAGCTCATCGTCGTCGACGACGGCTCGACGGACGGCACGCCGGCGCTCCTCGACGAGCTCGCGCGCACCGATCCCCGCGTCCGCGTCCTCCACCTCTCGCGCTCCTTCGGCCACCAGCTCGCGCTCACCGCGGGGCTCGACCACGCGCGCGGCGACGCCGTCGTGCTCATCGACGGCGACCTCCAGGACCCGCCCGAGCTCATCCCGGCGCTGCTGGCCCGCTGGCGCGAGGGGGTCGACATCGTGGTCGCCAAGCGCCGCGTGCGCGCGGGCGAGACGCGCTTCAAGCTGCTCACCGCGCGGGGCTTCTACGCGCTGCTCGGCCGGCTCGCCCAGGTCCCGCTCGAGCCCAACGCGGGCGACTTCCGCCTGCTCGACCGCCAGGTGGTCGACGCGCTGGGCGGCCTGCGCGAGCGCAACCGCTTCCTGCGCGGGATGACCTCGTGGGTCGGCTTCGAGGCCGACGTCGTCGAGTACGACCGCGAGGCGCGCGCCGGCGGGGCGACCAAGTTCAGCGTCGGCAAGATGCTGCGCTTCGGCTTCGACGGCGTGGCTTCCTTCTCCCACGTCCCGCTCCAGATCGCCACGCTGCTCGGCCTGGCGTTCGCGCTGATCGCGTTCGCCCTCCTGCCGCTCACCGTGATCGCCCGCTACGCCGGCATCTACGAGCGCGGCGTGCCGTCCGTGCTCTTCGCCGTCCTGCTCATCGGCGGCATCCAGCTCATGACGCTCGGGGTCATCGGCGAGTACGTCGGGCGCATCTACGACGAGGTCAAGCGCCGGCCGCTGTACGTCGTCAAGCGCGACACGGGCGCCGGGGCGGGCGAGCAGGACCCTGCGTGAGGGTCTGCGTCGCCGGCGCGGGCGTCGCCGGGCTCGTCTGCGCCCACCGCCTCACCCAGGCGGGGCACGCCTGCGACGTCTACGAGCGCTGGCCGGGGCTGGGCGGCCAGGCCGCGACGCTCGACGCGGGCGGCGGCGTGCGCCTGGAGCGCTACTACCACCACCTGTTCACGAGCGACCGCCACATCGCCGCCCTCTACGAGGAGCTCGGGATGCCGGACGAGCTCGAGTGGCGGCCGTCCTCGGTCGCGTTCTTCCTCGAGGGCCGCTCGTGGCCGTTCACGGGGCCGCTCGACCTGCTGCGCTTCGGCCCGCTCTCCCCCGCGGCGCGGATCCGGATGGGCCTCGCGGTGCTGCGCCTCCAGCGCGCGGCGGGGAAGGCGGGCGTGGCGCCCTACGAGCGCGAGACGGCGGCGGCCTGGGTGCGGCGCGAGATGGGCGCCGAGGCGTGGGAGAAGGTGTGGGGGCCGCTGCTGCGCGGGAAGTTCGGCGACCGCGCGGAGGACATCTCGATGGCCTGGCTGTGGGGCAAGCTGACGATGCGCCGGCAGCTCAAGGGCCGCGAGGCGCGCAAGGAGCTGCTCGGCTACCCGCGGCGCTCGTGGGAGCCGCTGTTCGACGCGCTCGTCGCCTCGATCGAGGGCGGCGGCGGGCGCGTGCTCATCGACCGGCCGATCGCCCGCATCTCCCCCGGCTTCGAGATCACCGCCGCCGCCCCCGGCTCCTTTCGCCGCGGCCACGACCCGGCGGCCTTCGAGCCGGCCGGCGAGCCGCCCGAGCGCTACGACGCGGTGGTCGCCACGGTCCCGAGCGACGTCTTCACCCGCATGCTCGACCCCGAGCTCGCCCGGCGCATCGGCGACGACTACCTATCGCGGCTCGCCGCGGTCGAGTACCACACGGCGCTCTGCCTGCTGCTCGAGCTCGACCGTCCGTTCGGCGCCCACTACTGGACGAACGTCGCCGACCGCTCGCTGCCGTTCGTCGGCGTCATCGAGCACACGAACTTCGTCGAGCCCGCGCGCTACGGCGGCCGGCGCTTCCTCTACGTCGCCAACTACCTCGCGCCGGGCGACGAGCTGCTCGCCCTCTCCCCCGAGGCGCTGATCGAGCGCTACACCCCCGGCCTGCGCAGGATGAGCCCGGGGTTCGACCCCGCCTGGATCCGCGAGCGCTGGCTGTTCCGCGAGCCGGCCGCCCAGCCCATCGTCACCGTCGGCTACCCGGAGCGCATCCCGCCGCTCCAGACCGGCGTGCCGAACCTCGTGCTCGCCAACACGACGCAGATCTATCCCGAGGACCGCGGGACGAACTACGCGGTCCGGCTCGGCGGGCGGGCGGCGGATAGCCTGCTCGGCCGATGAGGACCATCCCCACCCGGATCGACGGCCCGCTGCTGCTCGCGCCCGACGTCCACGGCGACGAGCGCGGGTTCTTCGTCGAGACCTGGCGCGAGGACGAGTGGGCGGAGCTGGGGATCGACGCGCGCTTCGTCCAGGACAACCACTCGCGCTCGCGGCGCGGGACGGTGCGCGGCATCCACTTCCAGACCTCGCCCGGCCAGGGCAAGCTCGTCCGCGTCGCGCGGGGGCGCGTGTGGGACGTCGTCGTCGACCTGCGGCGCGGCTCGCCGACCTTCGGCGAGTGGGAGGCGATCGAGCTCTACGACACCGGCGGCCTCCAGCTGTGGATCCCGATCGGCTTCGGCCACGGCTTCTGCGTGCTCTCCGAGACCGCCGACTTCGTCTACCGGTGCACGAGCTACTACGACCCGGCCACCGAGGCCGGCTTCGCGTTCGACGACCCCGAGGTGGGGATCGAGTGGCCGGAGGGGCTCGAGCTGCTGGTGTCCGACCGCGACCGCACGGCGCCCCCGCTGGCCGAGATCGCCGCCGGCCTGCCCTTCTAGCCCGCGCCGTCGCCCGCCGCCTCGAGGCGCAGGCGGGCGTTCTCGGCGTCGAGCTCGCCGACGCGCTCCTGGAGGTCGGTGATCACGAGGTCGGCACGCAGCGGGTTGGCGCCGGGCGCCGCCTCGCGCAGCCGCTCGAGCTCGTCCTCGTGCCGGCGGCGCTCGCGCTCGAGCGCCGCGCGCAACTCGGCGAGCTCGGCCACGAGCCGGGGGTCGGTCCGCGACGTGCTCGCGAGCTCCGCCCGGAGCCGCTCGACCTCCTCGCCGAGCCGCACGGCCTCGCGGGCCCGGCTGTTCTCGCGCTGGTGGGCGAGCATCGGCTCGATCTCCGGGGCGGGCGCCGCAACCTCGAGCTCGTGCACCGCCTCGGTCCCGAACCACCGCACGTGCTCGTGGATGAGCCCGACCTCGAGCCGGTAGCGCCCCGGCTCGGGCGGCACGGTGAGGGCGAGGTGGTGGCGGATCTCCGTCCGCGGCAGCACCGTCTCGAGGAAGACGTTGCGGCCCTCGAAGGCGACGCCCGGCTCGCCGGCCTTCGCCCAGCGGTAGCCGAGCCGGATCGGGCGCTCGGGGCGGTCGCCCGCCGGCCAGCGTTCGTCACCGAGGTTGCGCACGAGCACGAGCACGTGGTGGAGGATCCCGGCGCGGACGCTGAACGGCGGGTCGGGGAGGATGACCTCGCCGGCGTGGGCCTCGGGGTTGACCGGCCGCTCGAGGATCGGCAGGCGCACCTCGTCGGCGCCCACGTGCTCGACGGGCGCGACCTCCTCCTCGCCGGCCGCGCTCCCCGGCGCGGCGTCGAGCAGCGCCCGGATCGCCGGCGCGTCCTCCTCCGGCACCGCCACGGTGACCAGGTCCTCGCCCGCCTCGGGGTAGTACGGCGCGTTGACGGACATGCCGGCAAAGACGAGCCCCGGGTTGTCCTCCTCGTGGAGCAGGACCTTCTTGCGCCGCGCCTCCGCATCCCGCGCGACGAGATCGAGGTGGTAGAAGGGCGCGTCGACGAGTCGGGACTCGCCGATGGCGGTCTCGTCGGAGTGCCGGGGGCCCGTGTAGGTGACGAGCCCGTGGATCGTGCGGGTGAGCCGCGGGATGTACTCGATCGACCAGGGCGGCTCGTCGAGCAGGGTGCCGGCGTCGGGCCACACCCACCGGCGGCGGAGGCGGTACTGGCTCAGGCGCCGGTCGGCGAGCAGCTCGGGGAGCGCGTCGAGCAGCGCCCGGCTGGGGACCTCGTCGTCGTCGAGCCGCATGACCCAGTCGGCCGACGCCTGCTCGAAGAGCCACCCCCAGAGGTTGGCGCTCGACGGGCGGTCCTGGCTGAAGGAGATCCGCCGGTCGGCGAGGTCGCGGCAGACCTCGAGCGTATCGCGCCCGGCGCCGGCGTCGACCGCCAGGACGATCTCGTCCACGTGGTCCCGGACGACCTCGAGCAGCGCGCGCGTGCGGCCGGAGGGCCCGGCGGTCGCCACGCAGAACGACAGCGTGGGTCGGGGGCGGCGAAACGGCCGGCGCGGCACGGTGAGCGCACGATACCGGGCACCGCGCGCCGCTCCGGCCATCGCTACGCGGGCGCGGCCGCGCCGGACTCGCCCGGGATCCAGCTCTTGGCCCAGTGGTGGACCGCGTAGGCGTCGGGGAAGCGGACGCCGTCGGGGCGCGGCTCGTCCCAGAGGTAGGGGTAGAAGCGCTCCGGCCCGAAGAGGGTGACGTCCTCCAGCGGCTCGAGGACGCGGGTGAGGAAGAGCGTGGCGGTCGCGAACGGGTAGACGCCCGTTCCGACCGTCCGCTCCGCGAGCTCGACGGCGCGCTCGAAGCCACGGTGGTGCGGGACCGCCCCCATGACGGCGTTGCAGAGCCGTCCTGGGATCTCGTAGGCGGCGAAGGCGGTGACGCCCTCGAGCAGCTCGTCGATCGGCCGCAGGCACTCCACGTCCGTGTCTACGTAGACGCCGCCGTGCCGGCGGAGGATCTCCAGGCGGACCAGGTCGGCGCGCTCGGCGACATTGCGCGCCCGCTCCACGCCCGGCGGCGACGGCGCGTCGGCATCCGTCCACAGCTTGAGGTCCCATTCCGGGTGGTGCCGCCGCCAGCTCTCCCCGTAGGCGCGGTGCTCGTCGGGGAGGTCGGCGCCGCCGAGCCAGACCCGGTGCAGGACGCGCGGGATCGGCGTCGTGGCGCGACGGCCCAGCCGGCGGCCGAGCCGGCGCAGCGCGCCGGGGCGGGGCTCGCGGCGGTCGGGCAGCCGCCACGGTGGCCCGACCTCGACCCCCAGCCGGTGCTCACAGCCGTACCAGCGGACCATCTCGTGGACGATGTCGACCCCGAGGGAGGCGGCCCCCTCGCGTTCCGGCGCGGTGACGGCGAGCGGCACGACGGTCGACTCGCCGGGCGCCACGCCGCCCGGGAAGGCGGTCCGCGGGCCCTCGGCCTCCGTGCCGTCCGCCCAGCGCCAGCGGTACGCCAGGCGGATCGGGGCGCCGCCCTCGTGCTCGGCCGACCACCGCTCGCCCGACCGGTTCGTCACCCGGAAGGCCACTGCCCGCCGCTCGCCGGCGTGGAAGCGCCCGTCGCGCTCCAGCGGCACGATCAGCGCGTCGCCGCCGAGCGGCGGGGCGGGCGCGTCGCTCGCCGCGGCCGCCGTCCACGCGCCCGCCGCGGGCACCGGGCGCCGGGCCGCGGCGAGCACCGCCTCGATGGCCGGCCGGTCCTCGGCGGGCAGCGGCGCCGGGGGCCGGCTCGCGTGGCGCTCGGGCAGGAGGAGCGCGCCGACGGGCAGGCCGTGGGGCAGGGTGGCCTCCGGCTCGGCGACGTCGAGGAGGAGCGCCTTCGCCTCGCGCTCGGGGCGATCGGCGAGGAGGCAGTCGAGCCGGTTCAGCAGCGCCTCGAGGAGTACCTGCGGCCGGCCACGCCGCGCCGGATCGCGGCGCACGAGCCGCGGCTCGAACCCCGGCCACCACGGGACCTCGTCGAGCCAGCCCTGCCCGTCCGGGCTCAGCCAGCGGCCGGCGAGGGCATACGCGCCGACTTGCTCGTCGGCCAGAAGCGTGGGAAGGCGGCGCAGGAGATCGGCGGAGGGAACCGCGCCGTCGTCGAGCAGCAGCAGCCAGTCGCCGCCGGCGGTCGCCTCGAGCGCGAGCAGGCGCTCTGCGCGGGACCCGGCCGGGACGTCCACGACGCGGTCGGCGAGCCCCTCATAGGCCGCTGGAACGGCGGTGGCAAGCCCCTTGTCGTGCCCGACGATGACCTCGTTCGCGAGCGAGCGAAGCGGCGCCAGCGTGGCGGCCACGCGCTCCGGCGCATCGCCCGCCAGGCAGCACAAGGAGAGAGTCACGGCCGCGATGGTGGCAGACCGCCGCCCGTGTCCTGCCCCGAACCCGGAGGCCGGAGCGCGGGGACCAGGCCACTAGCCTGCTGTCGATGAACAGAGTCCTCGGATGCCTCCTCGCCGCGCTGCTGGCCGCGACCCTCGCCGCCCCGGCGGCCGCCGATGCGGCGAAGCCCAGGCGGAAGAAGGCGATGTGGGGCCCGGTCCGCGTGGACGGCGTCTCGCAGTTCCCGATCTACCGCGAGCTCGGCGTGGGGATCTTCCAGTACACGCTGCACTGGAACGACGTGGCGCCGACGCGCCCCGCGAACCCGCGCGAGCCCGCCGATCCCGCCTACCGCTGGCCGCAGGAACTCGACTTCGCGCTCGCGGAGGCCCGCAGGTACGGGATCAAGCTCTCCATCCTGCTCATAGCCACACCGAAGTGGGCGAACGGCGGCAAGCCGCCCAACTTCGTCCCGTTCAAGGACGCCGACTTCGCGAACTTCGCCGAGGCCGCCGCCCGTCGCTACAGCGGCGTGCGCCACTGGATGATCTGGGGCGAGCCGATCCGCTACCCGAACTTCTTCCTGCACTACAAGAACCGCCGCCAGCAGAAGACCAACAGCCCCCTCACGCGGCTCCAGCGGCGCGACGTCCAGAAGTACGCCCGACTGCTCGACGCGGCCTACGGGAGGCTGAAGCGCGTCAACCGCCGCAACCTCGTCATCGGCGGCAACACGACGACGGTCGGCGACTTCTACGGGCCGCTGAACTGGATCAAGCACCTCAAGCTGCCGAACGGCAAGCCGCCTCGGATGGACCTCTTCGGGCACAACCCCTTCACGTCCCGGACGCCGGACCTGCGCAAGGACCAGCTGAGGCCGGGGACGGCGGACTTCTCCGACCTCGACCTGCTCGCAAAGTGGCTCGACCGCTACCTGCACCGGAGCGGGCGCAACCGGAAGCTGCCGATCTTCATCTCGGAGTTCACGGCGCCGACCGACGTCCCGAGCTACGAGTTCCCCTTCCACGTAACCCGCGAGCTCCAGGCCAGGTGGCTCAAGGCCGGCTTCCGCATCGCCCGGCGCTGGCCGCGGATCTACACGCTCGGCTGGATCGGCCTGCGCGACACCGGTGCCCGCCAGAACGGCAAGGAGAGCAGGACCGGGCTCATCGACGCGCAGGGGCGCCGCAAGCCCGCCTTCAATGCCTTCCGGCGCGGGTGATCGTGGCTAGCGAAGCTTGCGCTTGACCGTGCGCAGCGGCGCGGTCACGCGCCAGCTCAGCGAGCTCTCGAGGCCGCGCAGGGCGCCCTCCGCCTCCTGGAGGCTGCCGAAGCGCCCGCCGGCCGGGAGGACGGTCGGGATCGCCAGCGCGGCGAACGCGCACTCGACGTCGACGCGGAAGACGACGCGCCGGGTGATGGCCGCCATCGGCAACGCGAGGCTGCCCGTTCCCTCGTAGGAGATGTAGACGCCCGGCGAGAGCACGAAGGCGGTCGAGGTCCGCCACCGGGCGAGCGACCCGCCCTCGAAGAGGACGTCGATCGGCTCGGGTTCCCCCTGCGCGTGGCAGCGCAGGCGGATCCAATCCATCCGGATGAGCGCGGCGTGCTCCGCCGGGCGTATGTGGACCTCCTGGACGAACGGCGCCCGCAGCGTCCCCCTTGCCGAGCTGAGGCCGAAGCGGTTGCGCGTCGGTACCGCGACGATCTCGGAGTCCGCGGGCACGTCGACGCCGGTGGCGTTGATGCGGAACGGCCCCGTCTCCAGCGGGGCGCCCAGCGCCTCCCACGAGAGCTCCCCCGCCGCGGCGAGCCGCATCTGCGTCGCCCAGTGCGGATCGACGAGGGCCGCCGCGCCGAAGGGCCAGTACATCTCGGACATCGGCAGCGCGCGCGCCTGGTCGGGCGTCATGTAGCGCAGCCGCGCCGCGTCGGCGGGGTCGACGATGGCGTCCGTGCGGGTCGAGCCCTGGCCCTCGTCGTGATGCCAGCCGCCGAAGATCCCGACCTCCTCCTGCGTCGGCGCGATCACGGAGCGCAGGAGGATCGGCCGCAGCAGGTGGCGTGCGCCGCTGAGCGGCGGGATCCGGCCGGGCAGCGCCGTCTGGTAGCGCGCCCACT
>JAUJME010000016.1:11195-16135 GCA_030447005.1 Solirubrobacteraceae bacterium
GCGCCGCTGAGCGGCGGGATCCGGCCGGGCAGCGCCGTCTGGTAGCGCGCCCACTCGCGCTGGTAGGCGAGCACCCCCTTGCGGACGGCTTCCGCCTCGACGAGCTGCAGGCGCGGGAGATCGGTGTCGGCGAGGCGTGGCTCGAAGTCCTCGCCGAGATCGAGCTGGGTGCCGTGCGGCGGCATGCAGATCTGCTCGAGCAGCTCGGGGGAGCGCATGACGTTGGCAACGGTGGCCTCGGGGAACCCGTACTCGCCGAGGAAGCCGTGCGCCTCGATGCCCTGGGCGACCTGCTCGGCGGCCGCCTCGTGGGTCACCATGTAGAGCCCGACGGTGGCGCGCGGCGCCCCGGCCTGCTCGAGCACGCGATGCAGCAGCCCCTGGATGCTCGCGCCCCACCCGAGGTCGACGAGGACCAGGGTGCCGTCCTCGCCGCCGCAGACCTGGTCGACGTACGCGGCGATCCGCTCGCGGAGCGCGCGCGAGCGGTGCGTGATCTCGGCGCCGATCCGATCGTCGGAGCTGAGGGCGGCGAAGACGTTGTGGCGGACCACCGGGTCCTCGAGCGATGTCCCGGCGTGCGAGGTCCACTCCGGCATGCGCGAGATCGGGACGCCGAGCAGCGAGAAGAGCCCGCCCACCGTCGGCGCCGAGCGCCGGGCGAGCAGCCGCTCGAGCTCCTGCCAGGACCCGTCGGCGACCGAGGCGCGCAGGCACAGGTCGCGGTTGAGCCAGAGCGGAACGGCCTCGAGCTCGCGGCCGAGGTACGGGTTGGCGCGGCGCAGGAGCTCACCGAGGAACGCGCCCTCGCGCATGAGGCAGCCCACGCGGACCGCGCCGGTGCCGGCGCAGTGCTCGTGGACCCACTCGGCGAAGCCCGTGAACAGCGGCCCGAGCACCGTCGCGCCGTACTTCCAGAACGGCTGAAGCGCCGTGGGGACCGCCGCGAGCTGGCTGCGGGTCAGGACCTTCGCGCGGGTCGCGGTGAGGCCGCTCACGAGCGTCCCCGCGGCGGCGCTCTCCGCGGGCGGCGGGAGGAAGGGCGCCTCGGCGTCGGCGACGGTGGCGAAGGGCTGGGGACGCCGGTCGAAATGGAACGCGGTCATCCCGAGCTCCTCCGCCGGCTGAATGTCGGCGGCGTGGTTGTCGCCGAGGTGGACCATCTGGTCCGCTCCGAGCATCAGCGCGTGCAACGCGACCCTAAGGAGGCCGTCGGCCTTGCCCTTCCGGTGGTCCGAAGAGGTGAAGATGCGCTCGAGCGGCGCGTCGGCGAGGACCGGCTGGTCGAGCAGCTCGCGCATCTGCGGCTCGGAGAAGTAGGTGTCCGAGATCGCGACGATCGTCTTGCCCGCCCGGCGGGCCATGGCGAGACAGGCGACGACGTCGAGGTCGGGGACGAGAAGCTCGCGCTCGACGTCGAGCTCGAGCTGCATCGCGTCGTCGCGGCCGGTCCAGTTCAGGACCCACGGCGGGATCTGCTCATAGATCTCGTCGAGACGGACCTCGGTGCCCTCCGCGCGCGCCCGGCGCTGTGCCCGCGCCCGGCGCTCGGCGACGCGCCGCAGCTGCGCGAAGGCGGGGACCGACAGCGAATCCGCCAGCGCACCCCGGGACCGCAGGCGCTCGCCGAGGATCGGGAAGGCGTCGACGGGCTCGGGCACCTGGCGCCAGACCAGCGTGTCGAACACGTCGGTGGAGATGGCGCGGACGCCGGGGGACCGGATCGCCTCGTGGAGGGCGGCGAGGCGCAGGTCGGCCGGCTTGGCGGCGGGCTGCGGAAGGGTGCCGCTCATGCTCAGCCCGGCAGCCGCCGGAACACCGGCCGCGGCAGGTGCCGCAGGACGGTCATGACGCCGCGCAGCGGCGCGGGCGCCCAGACCGTGTGCGCGCCGGTGCGGATCCCGTGCAGCACCCGCTCAGCCACCGCCTCGGGCGTGGTGCTGAACGGCGCGGGCTTGAGGCCGGTGGTCATCTTCGTGTGGACGAAGCCCGGGCGGACGGTGAGGACGGTGACGCCCGTGCCGGCCAGCGCGTCGTTGTAGCCCTGCGCGAGCGCGTCGACGCCCGCCTTCGACGCGCCGTAGATGAAGTTCGCCGCCCGCGGCCGCTCGCCGGCGACGGAGGAGAAGACCACGACGGTCCCGTGGCCCTGCGCCCGCAGGCGGCGGACGAGCGGGACCATGACGGAGACCACGCCGGTGAAGTTCGTCTGCACGACCGCCAGCGCGGCCGCCGAGTCGCTCTCGGAGACCTGCTGGTCGCCGAGCACGCCGAAGGCGACGAGCACGAGGTCGATGTCGCCGTGGCGGTCGAAGACGGAGTCGATGAAGCCGTCGTGCTCGGGGGCGGTGGCGTCGAACTGCACCACGTCGACGTCCTTGGCGCCGGCCGCCCGCAGCGCGTCGGCCTCGGTGCGCGAGCGCTCCGGGTCGCGGACCGCGAGGATCACCGACACGGGCCGCTCGGCGAGCAGCCCACGCACCGTCGCGAGCCCGAGCTCGGAGGTCCCGCCCAGCACGAGGACCGACTGCACGGCGCCGAGCGCGTCCATCACTGGACGAGCCCCAGGCGCCGGGAGAGGTCGGAGCGCAGGACGCCGGCCGGGTCGAGCCGCGAGCGGACCGCGCGCCATTCGCCGAGCTGCGGATACATCGGCTCGAGCAGCTCGGGCCGCAGCCGCGAGTCCTTGGCGAAGTAGACGCGACCGCCCGCCTCGGCGACGAGCGAATCCAGGCCGTCGAGCAGCGGCGCGAGGTCGGGGACGGCGGCGGGGATGTCGAGGGCGAGCGTCCAGCCGGGCATGGGGAACGAGATCATGCCGCGCTGGTCGCCGAAGCGCTTGAGCACCGCCAGGAAGGAGGCGGCGTGCGCGCCGCTGAGCCGCTCGATCGCCTCCCGCAGCGCGGCCTCCTGGCCGAACGGCACGACGAACTGGTACTGCACGAAGCCGCGCGGGCCGTACATGCGGTTCCACCCGCGGACGGCGTCGAGCGGATAGAAGAAGGCGTCGAGCGGCTCGATCGCGCCGCGGCGCTCGCGCGGCGCCGCGCGGAAGTACGCCTCGTTGAAGGCCGCGACGGTGTGGCGGTTGAGCAGGCCGCCGGGCAGCCAGCGGGGCGCGGCGAGCTTCGTGGCGTTCGACCGGATCAGCGCGCCCGAGCGCTCGCCGTCGGGGAGGTCCTCGAGGCGGGCGTGGTCGCCGCGCAGCAGCACGGAGCGCCCGAGCCGCCGGCCGCGCGCCAGGCAGTCGATCCAGGCCACGGAGTACCGGTAGCGGTCGTCCGTCGTGACCATCCGGTGCATGACGTCGTCGAGGTCGGCGGCGCGCTCGGTGTCGACGATCATCCGCGATGTCTCGACGCGCAGCAGCCGCATCGTCACCTCGGTGATGACGCCGGTCAGGCCCATGCCGCCCGCGGTCGCCCAGAACTCCGCCGGCGTCTCATGCGGCGTGACGGTGATGCGGCCGCGCCCGGGCGTCTCGAGCTCGAAGGAGAGGACGTGCTCGCAGAACGACCCGTCGAGGTGATGGTTCTTGCCGTGGATGTCGGACGCGATCGCGCCGCCCACAGAGACGTAGCGCGTCCCGGGCGTGACGGACACGAACCAGCCGAACGGCATGAGCAGCCGGGTGAGGGTGTCGAGCGAGATGCCGGCGTCCACCGTGACGATGCCGCGCTCGAGGTCGAGCCGCCGGACGCTCGCCAGCGACGACATGCCCATCACGTCGCCGCCCGCGTTCTGCGCGGCGTCGCCGTAGGAGCGCGCGAGCCCGCGCGCGATCACGCCTCGCCCGCCGGCACCGTCGAGGACCGCGCGCACGTCGTCGGCCGAGGCCGGCCGGCGCAGCGTCCCGGCGGTCGCCGCGGTCCGCCCCCAGCCCGTGAACAGCCGCCGCTCGGCCGTCGCGCGGGCCGACGGTGGCAGCGGTGCGGCCTCCGGGACGACGCCGGGCGACGCCGGCGTCGCGACGCCCGTCACGACAGGGGCGACGCGCCGCTCGAGAGCACGGTGATGACGGCCGCGCAGATGCCCCACGCGACGACGCACGCAAGCAGCGGCCGGTCGCGCCACACGATCACGGCCGGCTCGTCCGTGGCGCCCGTGCGGTGGTGGATGAGGAACAGCACGCGGAAGATCCCGTACATCACGAAGGGCACCGTCAGCAGCATCCAGTCCGTGGCGGCGCCCGTGACGGCGTAGAGCGCGTAGGCGACGACCGTGGTCGGCGTGACGACGGCAATCAGCTCGTCGAGCAGGCCGACGGAGTAGCTCTCGAGCACCCGGCGCTTGGGCTGCGCGCCGCCGCCGAGCGCGACGGCCTCGCCGCGCCGCTTGGTGAAGCCGAGGAACACGGCGAGCAGGCCGGTGCAGAGCAGCAGCCACGAGGAGATCGGCACGTCGATGGCCACGCCGCCCGCGGCGGCCCGCAGGACGAAGCCGGCGGCGATCGCCATCACGTCGACGAAGAGGACGTGCTTGAGGTAGTTGGAGTAGCCGAGCTGGAGGACGACGTAGCCGACGAGGACGAGCAGCGTCTCCCAGTTGATCAGCGCGGTGAGCGCGACGCCCGCGAGGGTGGCGACCGCCGCGGCGGTGAGGGCCAGACCCTGCGACAGGTCCCCGCGGGCGATCGGCCGGTTGGCCGTGCGCGGATTGTGGCGGTCGGACTCGGCGTCGACCGCGTCGTTGAGCAGGTAGGTCGCGCCGCTGACCAGGCAGAACGCCACGGCGGCCATGACGGCGGCGAGGATCTTGTCGCCGTCGAGGAGGCTCCCGGAGAACAGCAGCCCGGCGAACACGAACGCGTTCTTCGACCACTGCTTGGGCCGCATCGTCTCCAGGATCAGCAGCGGCGCGGACTTGCGGTGCTGCGGCGTGTCCGTCAGCGGCTCGGGCGGATCGGCGATGCGGGCTTCGGACTCCAGGAGCGTCATGGG
>JAUJME010000016.1:16235-17447 GCA_030447005.1 Solirubrobacteraceae bacterium
CTGAGGAAGTTCTCCGTCCCGCGCAGCATCAGCGGGATCCACAGGTAGGCCACCGACAGCCCGATCGACCACAGCGCCAGCCGCCGTGTCCGCTGCTCTCCGCGCGCGAGTCCGTAGGCGACGAATCCCGCGACCAGCGCCAGGCAGGCGAACGCGAACAGCGGCCCGATCGGCTTCCAGAAGTCGTCGAGGAAGAGGTCGCCGACGAGGAACGACCCGGTCACGCGCAGGGCGTAGACGCCTGGGAGGTCGGCGAAGGACGAGGAGGCGTAGCGCGCGACCGGGTCGTCGACGACCCGCAGGAGGAGCTGCACCCCCATGGTCACCCCGTAGACCCCCGCGACGACCATCGTCCGGCGGGACCGGTCGCGGTAGAGCATCAGCCCCACGAGCGGCAGGAGGATCCCGGTCAGCGGGTCGCTGAGGACGGCGAGCGCGGTGATCGTGGCGCTCAGCGCCACCTCCCGCGCGTTCCGGGGCGGCGCGAGCAGCACCCAGAACTGCGCGTAGATCAGGTACCAGTGGAGGTTCGCGATGTTCGCGTTCGTCTCGTAGCCGGCCGCCGGCAGCAGCACGACCGACAGCGCCGCGAGGAGGCTCGCCCATTGCGTCCGGAAGACCCGGCGACTCGCGAAGTAGACGTAGAACGCGATCAGCGTGGTGACGATCGCGGAGCTGAGCGTGATGATCAGCGCGGCGTTCTCGAGCGGGAAGAGCACGGTGTAGCCGGCGATCAACCGCGCGATGACGTGCAGGTAGGCGTTGTAGGGCGAGAACAGCGTCTCGAGGAAGGGGTCGTCGAGCGCGTCGGTGAGGAAGACCCCACCGTCCTCCTGCCACATCGTGTTCCACGACTGCAACCCGGGCTGGCGCAGCATCTGCAGCAGCGTGAGGACGACACCGATCCCGACGAGGAGCGCGATGTCGCCGCGCGAGAGCCTGCGGCGGCGCGCCGCGGCGACGGGCTCGGCAGGGGCCTGGGGCACCGCCGCGATGGTGTCCGTCTCGACGCTCATGGGCTGGCGCTCGATGGTAGTAGCGCCCCTCCCCCGCTCCGTTCGGGACAGCCGCTCGTTACCCTCCGAGAGTGAGTTCACCGTCGCACACGGGGCCCGCGGTCGTCGTCGACGGCGTCTCCAAGACGTTCCAGATCCCGCACGAGAAGGTGCACACGCTCAAGGAGCGCGCGCTGCACCCGTTCCGCCGCTCGGG
>JAUJME010000117.1 GCA_030447005.1 Solirubrobacteraceae bacterium
GAGCGGCGCGACATCTGGGCGTTCCTGGGGACGGACCGGCTCGCGCCGCCGATCGTCGAGCACGGGCCCGACGTGGTCCTGCACGGCCACGCGCACGCCGGGACCTTCGAGGGGCGGCTCGGCGAGGTGCCGGTCTACAACGTCTCCGTCCCCGTCCTCGGGCAGGACTTCTGGACGTTCTCGCTCAGCGGCGCGGAGCGGATGCCGAGCCCGATCCACTGAGCAGGCTCGCGAGCCGGCCGAGCCGCCGGTCCCACTGCGCGCCGACCTCCGCCATCCAGGCGGCCGCGTCGCCCAGGCCCTCGGGCGTCAGTGCGTAGCGGGTCTCGCGCCCGACGCGCTCGGAGCGCACGAGCCCCGCGTCGCCCAGCGTCATCAGGTGCTTGGCGACCGCCTGACGCGTCATCGGCAGCTCGGCGGCGAGGCTCGTCGGCGTCGCCGAGTCGCGCGCGGCGAGGGTGGCGATCACGTGGCGGCGGGTGGGGTCGGCCAGCGCGGTGAACACCGCGTCCACGCGGTCGGCGGCGGCCGGGCTCACGCGAAGGCCGGCACGCGGGCGGCCATCGCCCCCAGCAGCGGCCCCCAGGCGACACGGCTCGGGGCCGACTCGACCACCACGACGCGGGTGCCCGCCGGCACGGCCTCGACCGTGAAGCGGACCTCGGTGGCCTCCTCGCCGGGGCGCGCCCAGCGGAAGGAGAGCGAGCGCTCGTCCTCGTCGGCCTCCTCGTCGGTGATGTCGCGGGGCTCGCCCGCGTCGTGGAGCCACTCGGACCGCAGGTCCTCGTCGGTCAGCGCCTCCCACACCTCGTCGGGCTCCGCGGGGACGGTGATCTCTCGCTCGATCTCGCTCATCGCAACCGCATGGTTGCACATGCGCTAGGCTGCGGCAACCAGACGCAACCGAAAGGTTGCACGAAAGGAGGCCGGTGCCCGTGTCCCTCGTCCCCATGGTCGTCGAGCAGAGCCCGCGCGGCGAGCGCTCGTTCGACATCTACTCCCGCCTGCTCAACGAGCGCATCGTCTTCCTCGGCCAGGCCGTCGACGACCAGATCGCCAACCTGATCGTCGCCCAGCTCCTCCACCTCGAGGCGGCCGACCCGGAGAAGGACGTCCACCTCTACATCAACTCGCCCGGCGGCCAGGTCTACGCCGGCCTGGCGATCTACGACACGATGCGCTTCATCAAGCCCGACGTGGCGACGACCTGCTTCGGGATCGCCATGTCGATGGGGTCGCTGCTGCTGGCCGGCGGCGCCGAGGGCAAGCGGGTGACGCTGCCGAACTCGCGGATCCTCATCCACCAGCCGTCGGGCGGCTTCCAGGGCCAGGCGACCGACATCGAGATCCACGCCCGCGAGACGCTGGCGCTGCGCGAGCGGATCGACGCGATCTACGCCCACCACACCGGCCAGAGCGTCGAGCAGGTCCACGACGACATGGACCGCGACCGCTTCTTCACCGCCGAGCAGGCGCTCGACTACGGGCTGGTGGACCGCATCGTCGAGTCCCACGAGCTCGCCCGGATGCAGACCGGGTTCCGGGGTGGGTAAGGCGAAAAGACGATTCTCTGAAAAGTGCGGCCGATCCGGTTAGCGTGGGGCCATGCAAGCGCTGGTCGAACGCGAGACGGAGCTCGCGATGATCGCCCAGGCGGTCACGGAGGTGTCGGCGGGTCGCTCCAGCGCGCTGGCGCTCGAGGGGCCCGCCGGGATCGGGAAGTCCGAGCTGCTGCGCGAGGCGGTCGCCATGGCGCGCGCCGGCGGCCTGGGCGTGTCGCTCGGCCGGGCGAGCGAGGAGGAGCGCCAGATCCCATTCGGCGTGGTCCGCCAGCTGCTCGAGCCGGCCCTCGCCGCACACGACGCCGCCTCGCGCGAGGCGCTCTTCTCCGGCGCGGCCGGGCTGGCGCGGACGCTCGTCGACCCGGGCGCGATCGCGCCCGCCGCGGACGCCGGCTCCCCGCCCGACCGCTTCGCGCAGCTGCACGGCCTCTACTGGCTCGTCGTGGGCCTGGCGGACGCCGGTCCGCTGCTGCTCGCGGTCGACGACCTCCAGTGGGTCGACGGCCCGTCGCTCGAGTGGCTGGGCTTCCTCGCCCGCCGGCTCGAGGGGCTGCCCGTCCTGCTGCTGCTGAGCGTCCGCCGGCCCGACCCCGCGGTCGGGGAGGAGCTCGAGCGCTTCCTCGCCCGGGTGCCCGCCCGGACCGCGCGCCCGGCGCCGCTCTCGCCGGAGGGCACGGTGCGGCTCGTCCGCGAGCGGATGCCCGAGGCGCCCGACGAGTTCTGCGCCGAGGTCCACGCCGCGACGGGCGGGAACCCGTTCTTCGCGCTCGAGCTCGTGACGGCGAGCCGGCAGGCGCCCGAGGCGGGGACGGCGTGGGCGCAGCTGGTCGCCGCCACGCCGCCGGGCGTCGCCTCGCGCGTCAACCAGCGCCTGGGCGCGCTGCCGGAGGACTCGGGCGCGGTGGCCCGCGCGGCCGCGGTGCTCGGCGACCTCGCGCCCATCGAGCTCGTCGCGGAGCTGGCCGCGCTGGATCGCGGCGCCGCCGAGCGGGCGCGCGACGCGCTGGAGCGCGCGGAGGTGCTGCGCCCCGGCCCGGCGCTCGAGTTCACCCACCCGATCGTCCGGGCGGCGATCGCCGACGGGCTGGCGCCGGCGGAGCGCCGGGCGCTGCGCCGGCGGGCGGCCGGCCTGCTGGCCGCCCGTGACGAGTGGAACGCCGCGGCCGCCCACCTCCTCGCCGTTCCTCCGGCCAGGGACCCCGCCGCGGTCGGGATCCTCCGCCGGGCCGCACGGGCCGCGCTCGCCGAGGGCGCCCCGGACGCGGCGGCCACCTTCGCCGCGCGGGCCCTCGACGAGCCGCCGCCCGCCGACGAGCGCCCCGCCCTGCTGGTCGAGCTCGGCTCGGGGCTGCGCCGCGCCGGCGCGGAGGGCGCCGAGGCGCCGCTGCGGGCGGCGGTCGAGGAGCTCGTCGAGGCGCGCGAGCGCGGCGTGGCGGCGCGGGAGCTCGTCCAGCTCCTCCTCGACTCGGGGCGCGTGCCCGAGGGCGTCGCGCTGATCGACGAGATCGTCCCCCGGCTCAACGGGGAGACGGCCCTGGCCGACGAGCTCGAGGCCAAGCGCATCGACTACCTGCGCCTCGGGCCCGGCGCGCGCCAGGAGTTCCTCAGCCACCTCAACGGCCGCAAGGTGCGGGTCGACGGCGGGATCGCCGACCGCATCCGCCTGGCCCACATCGCCTACGAGATCGCGGCCTCGTCGGGGCCGGCCGATGAGGTCGTGCGGGCGGCCGAGCGGGCGCTGGCCGGGCGGCCGCCGATCGACTCGGCGGCCCCCTACTTCGCGGCCTACGCCCTCGCCGTGAGCGGGCGGATCGCCGCGGCCGACCGTCACGTCACCGCCTTCATGGAGCGCGCGCAGCGGACGGGCTGCATCGGCACCTTCATGGGGGCGAGCGGCCTGCGCGCGCGGATGCGCTACCTCCAGGGCCGCCTCGTGGAGGCCGAGGCCGACGCCCTCGCCATGCGCGCGCTCGACGAGTCGGGCTCCCTGGCCACCCTGATGGTCGCCGCGACCCACGCCGAGGTGCTCATCGACCAGGGCCGCCTCGACGAGGCCGAGCACGCGTTCGACGGCTCCCGGCCCGGGACGCCGGGGGTGGCGCTCGACGACATCCTGCTCTACGCCCACGGGCGCCTCCACCTCGCGCGCGGCGAGGCGGCCGCGGCCCTCGACCGCTTCACCGAGTCGGGCGCGGCGGCGGAGACGGTCGGCCACCGCAATCCCGCGCTCGTCTCCTGGCGCAGCGGGCTCGCGCTCGCCCACCACGCGCTCGACCGGCGCGAGGAGGCCATCGCGGCCGCGGAGGAGGAGCTCGCGCTCGGGCGCTCCTTCGGCGGCGCCCCCGCGCTCGGCCCGGCCCTCCGCGTGCGCGGCATCGTCCGCGGCGGAGAGGACGGCCTCGCCGACCTGCGCGAGTCGGTCGCCGTGCTCACGGCGGCGGAGTCGCGGCTCGAGCTGGCGCGCAGCCGCGCCGCGCTCGCGGGGGCGCTGCTGGCGGCGGGGGACCGCGACGGCGCCCGGGCCGAGGCGCGCCTGGCCTACGACGAGGCGCGGCTCCTGGCGGCCCGAGCCGTCGAGGTGCAGGCGCGGAACGTCCTGGTGGAGGCCGGCGGCCGGCCGCGGCTGATCGACCCGGGCAGCGTGCCCGGCCTCACCGCCAGCGAGCTGCGCGTCGCGGGACTGGCCCGCGACGGCCTCACCAACCGCGAGATCGCCCAGCGGCTGTTCGTCACCGAGAAGACGGTCGAGGGCCACCTCGCCGGCGCGTTCCGCAAGCTCGGCATCCGCTCCCGCCGCCAGCTCGGCGACGCGCTGACCCCCGGCCCCTAATTCCAGGGGTAGGTCCAGGGTTGCCTCGCGCGTCAGAAGGCGTACCGTCTCTCCTCGCCTGGGGAGGCACCTATGGCGGGGGGCGAGCACTCCGTGCTCGCCCCGTTCGCCCCTCACCAGCCCAGGGTGCCGGGCGCGCCCTTGAACGGGCCGGTGACGTCGCTCGTGATCCAGCCGCCGTAGAAGTCCCCGGGCTGCGCCTGGACCTGCTCGTCGCCGAGGAAGCAGGCGTCCATGCGGCCGGGGTAGAGCGAGACGAAGTCCTTGAGCGCCGCGTAGCGGGGGACGGGCGAGCGGTAGGTCCACGCCGCCGCGCGCTCGACGCGGTCGCCCGCGATCACGTCGAAGTAGGTCGCGCTGCCCTTCCACTCGCAGAACGAGGAGCGGCCGACCGGCGCGAGGAGGTCCGTGCGCACGTCGCCGGGCGGCAGGTAGATCGTCGGCGGGTGCGACGTCTCGAGCACCCGCAGCGCCGCGGTGGTGTCGGCGAGGAGCTCGCCGCCGATCTCGACTCGCACGCGCCGCTCGCACGGCACGAGCGCGGGCGGCCGCGGGTAGTCCCAGACGCTCTCGGTCACGACGGCGATGCTAGAGCGGCCGGGGCGGGCGGCGCGTCGCTGCGGCTGCCAGACTGAGGCCCATGGCCTCCGACGACTCCTTCGACGCGCGCGCCGACCTCGAGGTCGGCGGCCGCACCTACGAGATCTTCCGGCTCGACGCGCTGCAGTCGAAGTACGACGTCGCGCGGCTCCCCTTCTCGCTGAAGATCCTGCTCGAGAACCTCCTCCGCAACGAGGACGGCGTCGGCGTGCGCCGCGAGGACATCGAGGCGCTGGCCACCTGGGACGCCAAGGCGGAGCCGACCGCGGAGATCGCCTTCACCCCGGCGCGCGTGGTCATGCAGGACTTCACGGGCGTCCCCGCGGTGGTCGACCTCGCCGCGATGCGCGACGCGATGGCCGAGATGGGCGGCGACCCGTCGAAGATCAACCCGCTCGTCCCGGCCGAGCTCGTCATCGACCACTCCGTGCAGGTCGACGCCTTCGGCAC
>JAUJME010000118.1:0-1130 GCA_030447005.1 Solirubrobacteraceae bacterium
AAGGCGAGGAGCCGGATCGCGTACGCGTAGGTCCGGCCCTCGGCCGCCTCGTCGAGGAAGAGCAGGATGCAGCGATTGGCGGCGAAGATCGCGAAGGCGAGCGAGAACAGCGCGAAGAAGCGACCGCCGGTCTCGCGCCAGAAGCCGAAGAAGAAGAGCGCGATGGTGAGGCAGCCCATCGCCGTCGCGCCGAGCAGGAAGTCGCTCACGACCGCGTCCCCCGGACGAGCCCGTAGACGAGGGCGGCGACCCCGGCCAGCGCCGGGACGCTGCGCCAGACGGAGAGGTCGACGTCCGGTGCGATGACCTTGTCGACGAACAGCAGGATGTTGTTGAGCGCCAGCCCGACGAAGCACAGCAACGTCCAGAGCAGCAGGGGCGCGCGCGACGCCCGCCATGAGCTGAGCAGCAGGACCGCGCAGGCGATGCTGGTGACGGCGCAGAGGACGTAGACCGCGATGGCCATCAGCGGCGCCTCCGGAAGCGGAATCCCTCGGCGAGCGTCGAGGCGGCACCGCTCCCCGGCCCGGAGAACACCTGCGCGACGACCTTCGGGCGACGGTTGGCGTAGGCCTCGGCCAGCTGGTCGATCATCGGTCCCTCACCCCCTGGCTCGTAGCGGAACGCACCGCCCTGGTCGGCGAGCAGGCCGCGGGCGCACAGGTGCCGCAGCGAGAGCTCGACGGCGTCGGGCGCGGAGACCTGCGCGCGGGCGATCTCGTCGACCGACCACCACTTCTCGGGGGCCGCGCGGACGAGGAGCAGGACCTCGAGCTGTGCGACGGATTCGAGGTGGTGGTCGATGAACGAGCGCAGGCCCTCCGACAGTCCACCTGACGCCACCCCGGAAACGATACGGAGGTTCCGGGCGCACCGCGTCGCCGTCCCAGCCGCCGCGCCAATACCCCGCAATTTGCGAATGGACCAACTTCGGACGCCTTCGAGCGTTCTCGCATCACCAGGTTGGACGAATGTTCTACGGATGGAGGGTTCGTGTTCGAATTGCAGGGGGCCGGCGCGCTGTCCAAGCGCCGCCGCGCGACGGTAGTCACGGCGATCGTGTTCGGGTCGCCGCTCATGCTGGGCGCCACGGCGCTCGCCGACGGCGGCAAGCCGGGGGATCCGGGGCG
>JAUJME010000118.1:1230-5426 GCA_030447005.1 Solirubrobacteraceae bacterium
CCAAGCCCGCGAAGCCGGCCAAGCCGGCGAAGCCGGTCCGGGCGCAGGCCGCACCCAAGCCCGCCCGCTCCGATGACGGCGAGCGCAAGGCCAACCGGGGCGGCGGCCGGACGAAGGTGACGATCTGCCACGCGACGGGGTCGGCGACGAACCCGTACGTGGAGATCACGATCGCCGAGCCGGCGGTTCGCGCCCACAGCCGCCATCAGGACGGCCGCGACATCGTCCCGGCGCCGGCCGGGGGCTGCCCCGGCGCCACCGCGCCCGAGGCTCCGGCCGCGGCCGGGGAGCGCGCCGCCAAGGGCCGCGGCAAGGTGACGATCTGCCACGCGACGGGGTCGGCGACGAACCCGTACGTGAAGATCACGATCGCCGAGCCGGCGGTCGAGGCGCATCGCCGCCACCAGGACGGCCGCGACATCATCCCGGCGCCCGCCGGCGACTGCGTCGCCCCGGCGGCCCCGGCCACGACGCCGATCGGCGCGCGGGGCTTCCCGTCCAGTCCGTTCGGCGCGCTCCGCGCGCTCGGCGCGCCCGCTACGCCCGCCGTCCCCGCCGCTCCGACGGCCGCCGGCGCGCCGGCCACCCCGGCCACGCCCGCGGTCCCGGCCTCGCCGGCCGCCTCGGGCGTCATGGGTGAGCAGGCGACGTTCGACGGCGACGAGGACGCCGCCGCGGTCCGCGCGGCCGCCGGCGCCTCGGAGTCCGGCGCCGTGGCGCGCCGCGAGTCCGGCGCCGACCTGCGCTCCGGCAGCCTGCCGTTCACCGGGCTCACCGTCGCGCTGCTGATCGCCGCGGGGCTCGCCGCCCTGCTCGCCGGCTACGCGCTGCGGCGCGCGTCGGTCACGCGCCGCACCGTCTAGTACCCCAGGCACGGCGGAGGGTGGCGCGCGCGCCGCCCTCCGCCGCTCCGCCTTCTCAGGGCTCGTAGCGCGCGAGCGCGGCGGCCATCCGGTCCTGGAGCCGGCGGGCGCCGAAGACGTTCACGCCGTTCATGAGGATGGCGAACGCGATCCGCGAGCCACCGGCCGCCGTGCAGTAGCCCGCGAGCGCCGACACCGAGTTCAGCGAGCCGGTCTTGGCCCGGCAGTTGCCCGCCGCGGCAGTCCCGCGCATCCGCCCCGTCAGCGTCCCGGTGCGGCCGGCGAGCGGCAGCGAGGCCTCGAGCAGGGGGCCGTTGACGGGGTCGTCGGCGAGCCGCCGCAGCAGCGCGACGACCTGGCGGGGCGACGTGCGGTTGGAGCGCGAGAGGCCCGAGCCGTCGGCGACCCGCGGCGACAGCCCCACGTCGCGCATGGCGCCCCGCACCGCGCGAGCCCCGGCCGACGTCGTCCCCGTGCCCTCCAGCCGCGCGCCGAGGACCTTGATCAGCGTCTCGGCGTAGTAGTTGTCCGATGGGCGGTTGGTGCGCTCGACGAGCTCGGAGAGGGCCGGCGACCGGACGGCCGCCAGCGGCGTGGCGCCCTCGGGCGTCTCGCCCAGGCGCGCCCGCGCGCCGAGGCGCACGCCCTCGCGGCGCAGCGCGCGGTCGAACGCCTGGGCGGCGAAGAGCCCCGGGCTCACCTGGAAGTACGGCGCGCGGATCCCGGTCAGCCCGCGGTTGAAGGGCAGCGCGCTCAGCGGGCCGACGTAGCCCGAGGTCCGGTAGCCCGACGACGGCGGCCCCCGGCGGCGGTCGAAGGCGCTCTCGTCGCCGATCACCTGCCCCGTCACCTCGGTGATGCCGATGCCGGTGGCCAGCCGGCGGACCAGCGCCGCGAGTTGCGCGGTCCCGAAGGTGGGGTCCCCGCCGCCGCGCAGGACGAGATCGCCGTCGAGCACCCCCTCGGCGTCGACCGGGCCGGTGGCGAGCGCCTCCGTGGCCAGGCGCGTCTCGGGACCCAGGCGCAGGAGCGCCGCCGTCGTCGTGTAGAGCTTCTCCACCGAGGCCGGGACGCGCGGCGTGTCGGGGCGCGACGCGTAGAGCTCCTGGCCCGTGTCGAGATCGACGACGAGCGCGCCCGAGCCCGCGCCGGCGAGGCCCATCTGGCGCGCCAGCTCCGCGCGCGTCGCGGCGCGGCCGGCCCCGGCTGCCGCCGCGGGGGCGAGCAGGCAGGCGAGCAGGACGAGGATGCCGACGAGCCGGGCCATGGCGTGCTGTCGGAGGGTAGTGGCCGTACACTCGGTGCACCCCCATGGGCTCCGTCGTGAACCTCGACTCGGGCGCCGGCCGCCGCCGGGCGCCGCGCCGCCGCCGGCAGTCCAAGACCGCGCTCGTCCTGGGCGGGGGCGGCTTCACGGGCGGCGTGTACGAGATCGGGGCGCTCCGGGCGCTCGACCTCCTGTCGGTCAACCGCTCCGTCAACACGTTCGACGTCTACGTCGGGACGAGCGCCGGCTCCTTCGTCGCCGCGCTGACCGCCAACGGCGTCACGCCCGAGCAGATGATGCGGGTCGTCCTCGACCAGGGGCCGACCCCGTTCCGCGACATCGACCTCGGGATGCTCCTGCGCCCGAACCTCTCGGAGTTCGTCCGCCGCGGCGTCGTCCTCCCCTGGCACGCCGTGCGCATCGCGCGGGAGCTGTCGGCCAAGCTCGGGTCCATCTCGGCCATGGACGTGGCCGTGGCGCTCGGCGACCTGCTGCCCTCGGGCGTCTACACCGGGTCGGGGATCGAGCAGTACGTTCGCACCGTCCTCTCGGACCCCGACCGGACCGACGACTTCCGCGCGCTGGGCAACGAGCTCTATCTCGCCGCCACCGACCTCGACACCTGCGAGCGGATCATCCTCGGCGCCGAGGGCTGGGACGACGTTCCGATCTCGAGCGCGGTGCGCGCGTCCACCGCGCTGCCGATGGTCTACAAGCCGCACACCATCCGCGGCCGCGAGCTCGTCGACGGCGGCATCGTGTCGACGACGAACCTCGACATCGCGGTCGAGGCGGGCGCGAGGTTCATCGTCGTGGTCAACCCGCTCGTCCCCTTCGTCAACGACTTCACCAAGGAGGTTCCGACGCTCTTCGGCTCGCGCAAGCGCCGGGTGGCGGACATGGGGCTGACGAAGATCGGCTACCAGACCTTCAAGCTGCTCGCCTACCAGCGCCTGCACGAGATGGCGCGCCAGTGGGAAGAGCGCTACCCGGGCGTCGACATCGTGCTCATCGAGCCCGAGCCCGACGACGAGCTGATGTTCGAGACGAGCGTCATGAACTACACGTCGCGCGTCGACGTGGCGCGCCATGGATTCGAGTCCGTGACGCTCAAGCTCGCCACGGACTACGACGACCTGCGCGAGATCTGTGCCCGCCACGGGATCGAGATCTCGGCCACCCGCGTGCGCAAGGTGATGCGCCACTTCGGCGCCGAGAAGGAGAAGTCGCGCGCCTGGCGCCGGATCCTCGAGCAGACCACCGGCACGCTGCTGCGCCAGTCCGCCGGCGCCGAGTGAGTACGTGACCTAGCTCACAACGGCGCCGGGGCGCGTGCTGTTGCATACGGCACGAGTCGTTCGGTCGAGGGAGGAGACCTCACACCGTGTCCACCGCCGTAGCCGAAGTCCCGCCCCCCGGGGCGGTCAACGCGCCGCCGCCGCCCGGGCCGAAGGTGCTTCCCGGGTTCGTACATGGGTATGCGCATGCTGCTCACCGAGCACCGGATGCTCGAGCGCTACCGCGCGCGCTACGGCGACGTCTTCGCGATCGCCGTCTGGCCGTTCGACCCGCTGGTGGTCGTCGCCGACCCGGCCGAGGTGCGGCGGATCTTCACGGGCGACCCGGTGACCAGCGGACCGAGGATGCCGTTGCCCTCCCCGGCGTGCATGATGACGTCGGCGCTCCAGCGCGACTTCGCCGGCCGCGGGTCGACGCCGACTGGCGCGTCGTGTGGCTCTCGGAGCAGCTCAAGCTGACGGTCGGCGAGGCCGACGAGCGCGCCCCGGGCCTCGGCGAGCACGGTCACCGCGCTGGGCGACGAGGTCAACGAATGCGCGCGGATCGAGCAGAGCGCGCGCGGGAGCGCGCTGCTGGCCTCCAAGGCACTGCTCGAGGCGCCTCGACGACCCGGCCGCGCGGGCGCTCGGCCTCGACCCGTCGGATGTCGTCTACCGCGCGCTCGGCGAGCTGCCGAGCGCGGGGGAGAAGGCCAAGCGCGACGCCGGCGGGCTCCCGGTCGCCGACGTCGCGCTCGACGCCTGAAAGCCACGGCCCGCGATCGGCGG